>DASUVP010000317.1:0-18987 GCA_036378895.1 Sphingomicrobium sp. | reverse complement strand
CCAGAGCCGGCAGATCATCGCCTATTTTGCACTGGAAGCTTCAAGGCCCGTTACGCGCTCGAAAACTTCGCCGAGCGCTTTCTCCGTAGCTGCTTCGAAACGCGGGCCGGGATTGTTCATCAGCTCGGTCTGAAGGGCGTGGAAGGCGGGAGCCATGGCCTGCAGACGCTGGCCCGCCGGAGACGCAACCATATCGCGAACCATCTTGCGCTCGTCGTCGCTGAGCTTCGCGTAGGTCATGATCCCGCTGCGGAAGGCCTGGCGCTGCATGACGCCTTCATCGACCGCCTCGTTCTTCGTCGCGCGCTCGACGACCTCGGTCCCGTCAATGTTCTGCGCCGCAATTGCCAGAAACTTCCGGCCGCTGGGTGCGCTGAAGAAAGCTGTTAGCTCGCGCACATCGTCTTTCGACAAGTGCTTGCGAACGATCGCCGTGGCGCGCGGATGAAAGCGCGCGTCGAACTCGGCCATGTAAATGTCGATCTGGCTCGCCATCGCCTTGGTCAGCTCGGGACCGAGGTTCGGGAAGGCATCAAGCATCGCCGCCGTCTCCGGAACTTTCCGCATTCCGGGGATGAAGTCCCGCTCGAGGATCGAAAGCTCCACCTCCCGCCGCAGATCCGACGGAGAATATACCCGAACGAAGGCAAGAGCCTCGGCCTCCGATGGCCTTAGTAGCGCCGCTTGAGTGGAGGCCGGCGGAGCGGTTGGCGCCGCCATGACCGGAGACGCGCAGGCAGCAAGGACCGCTGCCGCAAACGCAGTGCGCAAGGTCCGGATCACACCCGCATCGGCATGAGGACGTAGAGCGCGGGGCTCTTGTCGTTCTCGCGCAGCAAGGTCGGAGCGGCCGCGTCGGCGAGGTGGACCTCGACCGTGTCGCCGTCGATCTCGCCGAGGATGTCGAGCAGATAGCGGGCGTTGAAGCCGATCTCGAGCCCGTCGGCGCCATAGTCGGCGGCAAGCTCCTCGGTCGCCGTCCCGCTTTCGGGCGAGGTCACCGACAAAGTCACCTTGTCGCGATCGACGTTCATCTTCACCGCGCGGGTCTTCTCGCTGGCGATGGTCGACACGCGGTCGACGCCCTGCGCGAAGCTCTTCGGGTCGAGCTTCAGCAGCTTGTCGTTCGCGGTCGGGATCACGCGGTTGTAGTCCGGGAAGGTACCGTCGATCAGCTTGCTGGTCAGCACCGCGCTGCCCAGGCCGAAGCGGATCTTGGTCGGCGACATGGAGACCTCGACCGTGCCTTCGAGCTCGTCGAGCAGCTTGCGCAACTCGGCGACGCATTTCCGCGGCACGATCACGTCGGGCATCCCGTCGGCGCCGTCGGGCTTGGCGACCGTCACCCGGGCGAGGCGATGCCCGTCCGTCGCGGCCGCCTTCAGTGCGTCGTCGGCGACGTGCAGGAAGATGCCCATCAGGTAATAGCGCGTCTCTTCGGTCGAGATGGCGAAGCGCGTCTTGTCAATGATCTGGCGGAGCGTCGCCGCGGGAAGCTCGAAGCGGGTCGGCAAGTCGCCTTCTGCGATCACGGGAAAATCGTCCCGCGGAAGCGTCGAAAGATTGAAGCGCGCCCGGCCGGCCGTCAGCTGCATCTTCCCCTCGGCGGCGTTGAGCTCGACCTGGCTGCCCTCGGGGAGCTTGCGGACGATGTCGAACAAAGTGTGCGCCGAAACCGTCGTCGCGCCCGCCGTTCCCACGTTCGCCGGAACGCTCTCGTCGACCTGAAGGTCGAGATCAGTCGCCATCAGGCGGATCGAGCCGTCGTCGCGCGCCTCGATGAGAACGTTCGAAAGAATAGGAATGGTGTTGCGGCGCTCCACGACCGACTGGACGTGGCTCAGGCTCTTGAGGAGTGTCGCCCGTTCAATCGTCGCCTTCATGCGTCGCCCCTGCCCCCAAACATGCCGATTTCGCTCCGTTTATAGCGAGCGTTCGGCTGCTTGGAAGCAGGAAAGGGGGGACTTTATTGCTGGCGCGCCGGAGCGGCGTCGGCCGAAGGCGTCAAAATGGCGTCGATATGTTGGACGACACCGTTCGAACGCTTCTGGTCACCCTCGACAATCGTCGCCTTGTTGCCCGACGCGTCGGCGAGAACGATCTTGCCGCCGTCCTTGGTCGCAGTCAGCGTCTGGCCGCCCATCGTCTGGACCAAGGCCTTGCCCTTGCCGTTGTCGACGGCCTTGCCGAGGTCCTCGATGAGCACCGTCCCCGGCAGGATGTGAAGCGTCAGGATCCGCGTCAGCTCGGCGCGGTTCTCCGGTTTCGCCGGATCCTTGAGAGCGCCTTCGACCTTGGCGAAGGCTTCGTCGCGCGGGACGAGGACCGTATAGGGCTCCGAGCCCGACAGCGTCGCGTCCAGGCCGGCAACCTTGGCCGCCTGCGCAAAACGGCTGTTCTTGTCGAGCGCGGCGGTGATGGTCTGGTCTCCGGCATCCTTGCCCGCTTCGGCCGGCTGACTGGGCGTCGCGCCGTTTCCGCCGTCACCCTGGCCGCAACCTGCGGCCACAAGCGCCAATGGCATCGCGGCCACGGCAAGCAGTCTGAAGCTCATCGCATCTTCCTTTGTTTTGAGTGCGAAACGGCCCCGCAACGCGTGCGGGGCCGTTGGCGATCCATCGCTTTGGATCAAACGATCGAACGGACGATCGCGGTGATCAGCTGGGTCGTCGGGTCGACCTGGTAGATGTAGCCATTGCTGTACCGGTACCAGTGATCCGGAGTGTCGTAGTACGTGTCGCGATAGCCGAGCGGGACGTTGTACACGCCATAGGCCGGCGGAAGCGGCTGACCGACCGACAGGCCGCCCGTCAGCAGCGAGGCGATCGCCGTGATCAACTGCGAATCCCGGTCCACCTGGTAGATCGCGCCTGGCGCATAGCGGTAGTAATAGTCGTCCGTGTCGTAATAGGCGTCGCGATACTGGTACGGCACGTTGTAGTAGCTGTACCCGGCCGGGAGCATCTGCCCCACGCCGTAACCGCGGTCGAGGAGCGGGATCACATCCTCGATGTAGCCCGAGCTTCCGTCGATCTCGTACACATAGCCGTTGGCGTAACGATAGTAGTCATCGCCATAGCCATAGTCCGGGTAGAAGGACTGATAGTAGCTCGGGACGTAATAGCTCGGCCCCTGGTACGGAAACGGCATTCCGACGCCGAGGCCGGCTCCGATCAGCGGCAGAAGCGCCGAGATCAGGTTGTCGCCGCGGTCGACGCGGTAGGCGTAGCCGTCACCCCAACGGTAATAATAATCGTCGGTGTCGTAATAGAGGTCGCGCAGGCCGAGCGGCATGTAGTTGGACGCGAAGTAGGTCGGGAGGGCCGCCCCTACGTAGGCCTTCCGCGCCTGCCCCGGCGGGACGCACGCCGGCGACTTCTTGGCCAGGCCCGGAGGGCAGCCGACGAACGAGGCCGGAATGCCGCGATTGCCGAAGCGGCGATCCCAATCGCCGTCGTTCCAGTGTCGCCACTCGGGCACGCGACGGAATTCTTCGCGATCGCGAAGGGCGAACTGACGCGCGTCATCGAAACTGCGGGCGCGCTCGCGGTCGCGGCCGCGGAACTGCTCGGGCCCAGCAACGAAGCGCTGCTCCCGATTCCGTGCCTCGGCACGCTCGATACGACGATCGCGCTTGTCGATGCGAAACTCGCGTGCAGGTCGGTTCTCGATCCGCTGCGCCCGCCGCTCTTCGCGATCACGCTGGAAGTTGGCGAAGCGACGCTCACCGCCACCGCGGCGCTCGATGCGCTGCGCCTGTCGATCTCCGCCACGACGTTCGACGCGCTGGAACTGGCGCTCACCGCCTCGGCGTTCCATCCGCTGCGCCTGACGGTCACCGCCGCGACGCTCCATGCGTATTGCCTGGCGCTCACCGCCACCGCGCCGCTCGACGCGCTGCGCCTGATGGTCGCCGCCGCCCTGACGCTGGGCCTTGTGGCCTCCACCACCGCCGCCACGCTGGGCCTGGGCCTCTCCGCCCTTTCCTCCGCCCTTGTCGGGCTTCGCTGATACCGGCGCGGTCATTGCAAGTGCGGCCACGCCGGCTGCGAGGATGAGCTTCCTCATCTCGAATCTCCTATTGGTTCCCAGCAAGAACGGCCCTGTTACGGCACCGTTCCGCTTCTCATGACCCTTTGGGAGCGGTCTACCGCACTAGGCTGAACCTGAGATTTCAGCCGTTTGCAGGCTAGGTTAGGATTTGATGTCCTGCCTGAGGCGGGCTGAGGCGAACAGGTAAAAGACGGCGGCGAGCAGATAGAAGGCCAAGCCGTATAGGATCGAATATTGGAGCGAATCCTCGCCGTGCGCGGCCTTCATCGCGTCCGAAAGCCAGCCGAGGAAGTAGATACCGAAGGCGATCCCGATCAGATTGTTGATGAACAGGAAGCTGGCCGAAGCGGTCGCCCGCATGGACGGAAGGACGATGTGCTGGACGGCGGTGATCACCGGCCCAAGCCAGGCGAGCGCCAGCATCTGACCGACGGTGAACAGCAGCCAGGCGCTCCACAGGTTCGGGGCGAACAGCCCGAGCGCGAAGGTCGGCGCGGTGATCAGGAAGCAGACGGCCGGGATCAAGGCATAGCCGCCCGGGCGGGACGATCCGATGCGGTCTCCGAACCAGCCACCGAGCCAGGTCCCGAGGCCTCCGCCGACCAGGACGATCGATCCGTAGAACCAGCCCACGTCCTCCACCGCCAGGCCGAAGCTGCGGTTGAAGAAGCTCGGAAGCCAGAAGATGAGGCCGTAGCCGAGGATCGACCCCGATGCGGCGCCGAAGGACAATAGCCAGAAGCTGGGAGTTCCGAGCAGGGAACGGGCGACCTCTCCCGCGCGAGGTGCCTCAGCGACTTCGGTCCGCGTGTCGAGCTGGCCCCGCTTCGGTTCTGGAATCAACAGCTTGATCAAAAGGGCAGCAGGCAGGCCGAGCAGGCCCACGATTACAAAGGCGCTGCGCCACGAGAGATGCGCCGCGAGCCAGCCGCCGAAGAAGACTCCGAGCGCGGAGCCGATCGGGATCCCTAGCGAATAGAAGGCGAGTGCCCGCGAGCGCTTCTCGCGCGGGAAATAGTCGGAGATGAGCGAGTAGGACGGAGCGATCCCGCCCGCCTCGCCCACCGCCACGCCCATCCGGGCAATGACCAGCTGCGTGTAGCTCTGGACCATCCCGCAAACGGCGGTGAACAGGCTCCACAGAGCGACGGCGCCGGCGATGATGTTGACCCGGCTTTTCCGGTCGGCAGCCCACGCGATCGGAATGGCGATGGTCGCGTAGAAGATCCCGAAGGCGACGCCCAGGTGGCTGAGCGCCGTGTCGGAAAGGTCGAACTCCTCGCGGATCGGCACCGCGAGGACACCGATGATGTTCCGGTCGATGAAATTGAAGATGTAGGCAAAGAGGAGAAGGAGGAGCACACGCGTCCGAAGCGCGCGCGTCCCCTCCTCTTCAGTCAGGCCGTCCGTCAGAAACGCGCTCCGAACGAAAGGAAGACCTGGCGCGGATTGCCGTAAAAGGCGGTCAGCACGCCGGTCTGCCCGAGGCCGCCGGCCGGGATCGGCCGTCCCTGAGCATTAAGGATATACGCCCCGGTGCGAGGATCGGCCGTCAGGAAGTTATAGCCGGACACGACATATTCCTTATCGAGCAGATTCTTGCCGTGCAGCCCGACCGTGAAGCGATTTCCGGGTGCGCGCCAGACGATGTTTCCGTCCAACAATGCGTAACCCTTCTGGTCAAGCCCGGGCGACGCCCTCTCGAACTGCTGGCTCTTGCTCCGGTAAGACAAAGTCGAGTTGAGATTGAGGCGGCCGCCGAACGCCGGGGTGTCGTAATCAAGCCCGCCACTCAGCGTCCATTTCGGCGTGTTCTGAATCTTGTAGAAGTCCGACACGTCGATGGGCGGCTGGCCGGGCGTGACCGGTGCCAGGAACTCAAGATATTTCGCGTCGAGATAGCCGACCGAGCCGGCGAAATTCAGGCGGTCACCCGAACTGGCCAGGTCCTCAGCCAGCACGGCATTGGTCTCCAGTTCGACGCCCCGGAACCGCGCCTTGCCCGCGTTGGTCGTGATCCCGCAGAACGACGTTACCGGCACGCCAGCGACCAATGTCGTGCAGCCGGAGGACCCCGGAACCTGCACATCCTTGTAATCGGCCTGGAAGACCGCGAGCGCCCAACGCAGGCGGCGGCTGATAGCCGATCCCTTCCAGCCGAGCTCATAGCTATCGACCGTCTCCGGATCGAAAGCCATGAAGTCGTAGATTTGTTCAGCGGTGGGCGGAGTGGTCGGCGTGTCACCCGGCGCGTTACTCGTTTGCCCGCGCGGGTCGAACCCGCCGCCTTTGAAGCCTCGCGAATAGCTGGCGTAGAGGTTGTGGTCCTCATTCGGCTTAAAGCTGATGGAAAAACGGGGCGTCCAGGCCGTATCCTTCCGGCGGCCGTCGAAGTTCGACGTGATCGCTCCGGGAATGCCGACGCCGAAAGGCGGCGAGCCGCCGAGGCCGGGCTGACCGCCAAGCACATAGTTTCGACGCAGCACTTTCGCATGCCGCTTGTCGCTGGTGTAGCGGATGCCGGCGGACAGGCTGATCTGACTGGTGATATCGTATGTGAAATCGCCGAAGCCGGCCCACGTCTTGGTGTCGACGTCGCCGGACGTTGTCGCGGTGAATCCCGGAGCTCCCAGCAGCGCGCCGAGGGTATAGAGGCGGACGTCGAAGATGTTGGCGGCGTTGGCATCGAGATAATAGAAGCCGACGATGCCGGCGAGCGGGCCGCTTTCAATGACGGCCTGCACTTCCTGGCTAAACTGCTTGTTCTTGTATTTCGCCGGAACGTCGAGATCGACCAGTGGTGTCGCGTCGAAGTCGATCGGAGTTTGCGTCTTGTCTCGGCGGTACGACGTGATCGAGCGAAGCTTCAGCCAGTCGTTGAGGCCGATCTCGCCGTGGAAGGCGACGCCTCCACCCTTCACCCGCTGCGTCGGGTCGGTGAGCCCGCCGCGTGTATCGAAGACGTCGTCAAGGACGGCGAAATTGCCGATCAGCGACGGGATCAGGCGGTGGCCGCCGCGCGGATTGCTGGAATCGTAAGTGTAGTCGCCGGAGAGGCGGAAGAAGATGTTCTCGGCAGGCTCGAACTCGAGCGTCCCGCGGCCGGCGATGATGTCCTTGTTGTAATTCTCTTCGCCCGTCGTGAGGTTCTTGCCGAACCCATCCCGGCTGAGGCGAGCGACGGATGCTCCAACGCGAAAGCCTTCGACGAGCGGCGTCGACGCGCTGACGATGACGTCGAGCTGATTGTAAGTTCCGAGGTTGACCCGGACACTGCCTTCGGGAACTTCGGCCAGGCGGCGGGTCACATATTTGACGGCGCCGCCGATGGTGTTGCGGCCGTAGAGCGTGCCTTGCGGACCGCGCAGGACCTCGATCCGTTCGACGTCGTAGATGTCGAGCAGGGCTCCCTGCGGACGGTTGAGGTAGACGTCGTCGAGATAGAGTCCGACGCCCTGCTCGAATCCGGCGACCGGGTCCTGCTGGCCAACGCCGCGGATGAAGGCCGTCAGGGTCGTATTGGTGCCGCGCGACGTTTCCAGATTCACGTTGGGAGTCGTGTCGGAGATGTCCGTGATGTCGAGCGCGCCCTGCCGGTCGAGCTGCTCGGCCGAATAAGCGGTCACCGCGATCGGCACGTCCTGCAGCACTTCGTTGCGGCGGCGGGCGGTGACGACGATGTCCTGGTCGCTGCCCTGCGCGGCCGTGTCTTGGGTCTCGACGCTGGCCGGAGGAGCGGTCCCCTCGGTTGGAACCTCAGCGCCCGGAGCCGGGTCCGCCGGCGGCGGCGCATCCTGCGCCAGCGCCTGACCTGAAATCGCCAGTGCCGAGATGCAAATCGATGCGAGCATCGCGCGGCGCGCACCACTGACCCACTTCATGGCCATTTGACTCTCCCCTATCCTTTCCCCGCGACAGGCCTGTTGCCACGCCGCACTGTTCGCGGTTATGAAACCTGAACCGGCTTTCAGGTTTCGCATGAACTGCCGTTGGACTCAAGGGGGGTCGTTTGGGCGATAGCAGCACAGCCGAAGCGAGTGCGGCCAAGGCGCGACACAGCCCCGCAAGCGACGGCAAGGCGCCGCGGACCGCCCGCGGCCAGCGCACCCTGCGCAAGATCCTCGACGCTGCGCTCGAGGAGTTCGGCGAGAAAGGTTTTTCGGAAGGCTCGATCGTCGGGATCACCAGCCGCGCCCGCGTCGCGCTCGGCACCTTCTACACCTACTTCGACAGCAAGGAGGCGGTGTTCCAGGAGCTGGTCCGGGACATGTCGGCGCAGGTCCGCGACCATGTCGCGCCGATCCTCGCGGAGGCGACCGACACCCTCGACGGAGAGGGCCGCGCTTTGTCGTCCTTCCTCGAATTCGTGCGCACCCATCGCCAGGTCTACCGGATCATCGACGAGGCCGAGTTCGTCGATCCCGACGGCTTCCGGAAGCATTATGTGACGACCGCCGAGCGAATCGCCGCACGGCTTCAGGCGGGCAAGGACAAGGGCGAAGTTGTCACGATCGATTCGCCGATGGCGACCGAGGTCGAGGCCTGGGCGGTCATGGGCATGAACGTCTTCCTCGGCCTGCGCTTCGGAGTGTGGGGCAAGGAGAAGCCGGGCGACGTCACCCGCGTCGCCAACAATTTGCTCCGTCGCGGGCTCCAGCCCTAGCCGAGCTCGGTCGCCAGCGTCGCGAAGGCGTCGATATCCTCTTCGTCATGATAAAGCGCGAGGCCGACGCGGAGGACGTCGCCGCGCACGTCGGTGATGCAATTGCGCGCCTTCAACTCGGCCGCCCAGCGCTGGGCCTCCGGCGTCCGGAAGGCGAGGAAGCGCGCGTCGCCCGGGCGGTTCAGCCGCTCTGCTCCCCCGAACGCCGTTCCCTCGACTGAGGCCAGCAGGTGCTCCTGGAGCCGCGCGACGTGCGCCGAGATCCGCGCGGTGGTCAGCCCGTTTTCCCACAGCATCCGCCGGACCGAGTTGAAGCGGTAGAGCCCGGATGCGTCGAACGTCGCACCCATGAACCGCATCGCATCCTTGCGATAGCCGACCGCGCCCGCGGGCAGGGTCAGGTCCTCGAACTCCGCGAACCAGCCGGTGATCGGCGGGCGCTCGCCGAACCCCGGCGGCGCGTGGAGGAAGGCGCAGCCTTCGCCCGACATCGCATATTTATAGCCGCCGCCGACGTAGAAAGCGGAAGCTGCCGCTATGTCGTTGAACGGCGCCTCGACGGCCATGAACGCGTGATAGCCATCGATCACCACCCAGGGCCCGCCGGAGTCCGCCAGCGCCGCAAGATTGTCGACTTGGTCGAACCCGCGCCCGCTTCCGAACAGCACCTGGCTGACGAAGATCAGGTCGTGCTCGCCGCTTCGCGCCGCCTGGAGGAAGCGCTCGGAAAAATCATCGAAAGGCTCCGCCGGGATGCGTTCTACGAGCGCCTCGCCGCTCTCCTCCCACCGCGCGAACTGGCGGCGGGCGCTGTGAAATTCCCCGTCCGAGGTGAGGATCCGGACCGGGCGATTCTTGCGGGGCGCCGCGGCGAACAGCCGGATAAGAAGGTCGTGCGTGTTGGGGGCGAAGACCACCGCATCAAGCATCGCCGTTCCGAGCTCGGCCGCGACGTTGCGCTGCGCCTCCGGCCAGACCTCGTCCATGATCCGGTCCCACTTGCGGTCGGCGAGCCGGGCCGCATCCTTCCAGCACTCGACCTGTCCTTCGAAGCTGGCGTCCGGCCACAGATGATGGCTGTGCGCGGCCATGTGCAGCCGCTCCGGATCGGCTCCGAGGCTCCGGGCGAATAGCGGCTTGAAGGTCAAAGCGCCGTTCTCAGCGACCAAAGCTCGGGAAAGGCGCGTTTTTCGAGCGTCGAACGGAGATAGGGCGCGCCCGCCGATCCGCCGGTGCCCGGCTTGTTGCCGATGATCCGCTCGACGGTGAGCACATGCTTGTGCCGCCAGGCCGCGAGCGCATCGTCGATGTCCACCAGCTTCTCGGCCAGCTGGTAGAGGTCGAACCAGCGGTCGGCGTCGCGATAGACCTCGAGCCAGGCGGCGGCCACGGCCTCCTCAGACCGGTCGCCAAGGTCGAACCCGGCCCGCTCGAGCGCGGCATGGCTCGCTTCCCGAAGGCTCCGCGCATCGAGCGCCGCCTGCAGTCGGGCGGCCGCCTCCGGGACGTCCTTGTGATATTCGAGGAAGCGCGGGTCCTTCAGGCCGAACTTGAACTCCAGCTCCCGGAACTGCGCGGACTGGAACCCCGAAGAGGTGCCGAGCACGTGGCGGAAGGCCATGTAGTCGACCGGGGTCAGGGTCGAGAGCACGTCCCAGGACATGGTCATCACCGCCTGGATGCGGCTGATCCGCGCCATCGCCTTGTAGGCTGGCGCGAAGCGGTCCTCCTCCACCAGCGCGATCGCCAGATCCAGCTCATGGAGCATCTGCTTCAGCCAAAGCTCTTTCGTCTGGTGGATGACGATGAAGAGCATCTCGTCGTGAAGGTCCGACAGCGGCTTCTGCGCGGTGAGAAGCTGGTCGAGCGCCAAATAATCGGCATAGGTCATGCCGGCGGGCGTTGCGGTCATGTTCCTCGCCTAAGCGAAAGCTCGGCGCTTAGGAAGATTACTGCCCTTGGCTGCCGGGCAGGCCCGGCTGGCGGATCGTCCCGATATTGTTGAACAGCTCGTCGAAGAAGCTGCGCTCGCGGCCCAGCGTCGGCGTCCGGTCGTTGTTCGGATTGATCGATGCGATCAGCTTTTCGTCCGTCTGGTTGATGGCGGCGACATTGCCCGCCTGGTCGAAGCGGATGTGGACGACCTTCTGGTCTGTCACGCGGGGATTGCGGAAGGCGAAGGCCCGCGTGTCGCGCGACACATAATACCAGTCGTTCTGGTCGAACGTGCCTTGGAAGGTCGGAAGGCCCAGAGTCTTTTCGACCGACTGCTTGTTGTCGACTCCGACCTGAATGCCGGTGGTCAGCTGCTCGTCCATCACATAGCCACGGTGCTCGCGCGTGGTGAGGCCGACGCAACCCGTCAGCATTACCGCGCCGACGAGCGCGCACGCGCCTTTCAAAACCGCAGACTTCATGTTTGGACCTTCTCCCGATATTCGCCCGTCGCTTGCGCGAAGGCGGGGCCGCCTCAATATGCGGCCCGCCCCTTTGGGCGCAAGCCGCAGAAAAGAGGAGTCTTATGTTCCGCGCCCTGTTCGCAGCATTAACGGCTGGTCCGAAGCGCGGGCAGGCACTGTTCGAGCTCGCCGTAGCCGAGGCCCGCCGGCCGGACTGGTTCGTGGAAGGCGAGGTGCCGGACACGGTGAACGGCCGCTTTGCAGTGCTCGCGACGATCGTCGCCCTGCTCAGCATCAGGCTCGAGGACGAGGGTACGGAGGGCGCGCAGGCGACGGTCGATCTCACCGAGCGGATGGTCGAATCGCTCGACGCGGAGCTGCGCGAAATGGGCCTCGGCGACCCGACGCTCGGCAAGCAGGTGCGGAGCCTGGTCGGCGCCGTCGGCGGCCGGGTCGAGCGATGGCGCAAGCTCATCGCATCGGACGTCAGCTGGTCGGAGGAAGTCCGGCGCAGCCTCTATCTCGACGAACCGGCCGCGCCCGGCGCCGGCGCCTACAGCGAATCGGCGTTGAAGGCGCTATGGCAGCGTCTCAGCGGGACGGACCTTACCGACCTTTGCGACGGCACCATGCGATGAGCGATGAATTCGCGCACCGGCTTCCGCTCAACCAGATTCGCGATGGCGAGCGGATCGATCTCAGCGCATCCGAAAGCGAGCGGATGAAGGTCGCCGAACGGCTCGGCCTGCGATCCCTCGACCGGCTCGAGGCGCATGCGACCCTGGAACGGAAGGGTGAGATCGTCCGTGCAAGGGGAAGGCTGAAAGCCGGCCTCGGCCAAAGCTGCGTCGTCACCGGAGACCCCATCGAAGCCCACGCCGACGAACCCTTCGACATCTATTTCCTGCCCGAGCCCGCATCGGGCCAGACGGACGAGGAAGTCGAGCTTATTGAGAGCGACTGCGACGTCGTCTTCCACGACGGATCGGCGATCGACCTCGGAAGCGCCATCGCGGACACGCTGGCGCTGAGCCTCGACCCCTACCCGCGCAGCGCAGGCGCAGAAGCCGTGCTCAAGGAAGCTGGTGTCCTATCGGAAGCCGAAGCGGGGCCGTTCGCCGCGCTAGCCAAGCTGAAGCGGAGCGACTCCTAGAACGGGACGTCGTCGTCGAGGTCGGTGTCGAACGCCGCCGGCTGCGGGCGCTGCTGGCGCTGTGAGCCGCCGCCGCCGCTTCCACCGAAATCGTCGCCGTAGCCGCCCCCACCAAAGCCGCCACCCGAACCGCCGCCCTCGCCACGCGCGTCGAGCAGCACCAGCTCTCCACGGAAGCGCTGAAGCACGACCTCGGTCGTATATTTGTCGTTGCCCGACTGGTCCTGCCACTTGCGGGTCTGCAGCTGGCCTTCGAGATAGACCTTGCTGCCCTTGCGCAAGTAGCTCTTCGCAACCCGGCCGAGATTCTCGTTGAAGATCACGACATTGTGCCACTCGGTCCGCTCTTGGCGGTTGCCGTCGCGGTCCTTCCAGCTCTCCGACGTGGCGACGCGCATGTTCACCACCTCGCCGCCGTTGCTTAGCGAACGGGCCTCCGGATCCGCGCCGAGATTGCCGACCAGGATCACCTTGTTCACGCCCGCCATGTCACTCTCCTTCGTGCTTGGAGGGCAGCTATAAACCTAGCGCGACCGCCGTCCAGTAGGTTGCGCCCGCCGCAATGTAGGCGAGGGCGAACAGATAGCCGACCATGAACATGGGCCAGCGCCAGCTGTTCGTTTCCCGCCGGGTGACGGCGATCGTCGAGATGCACTGCGGAGCGAACACGAACCAGGCGAGAAAGGCGAGCGCGGTCGCCAGCGACCAGCGCCCTTGGAGGCGTTCGGCAAGCGGCGCCTGTGCCGCTTCCTCATCGCTCGCATCGATCGAATAGACGGTCGCGATCGCGCTGACGGCGACTTCGCGCGCCGCCATTGCGGGGAGCAAGGCGAGCGAAATGTCCCGGTTGAATCCGATGGGGCTAACCACCACCTCGATGCCGTTGGCGATCTTGCCCGCGATCGACGCTTCGACCTGGCTTTCGCCCGGCGCCGCCTGCGGGAAGCTGGCGAGCGCCCAGAGCAGGATCGTCGTGCCCAGGATGATCGTTCCGGCGCGCTGCAGGAAGATCAGCGCGCGCTGGTAGAGCCCGATGACGACGTCCTTGACCGCCGGCATCTGGTACTTCGGCAGCTCCATCATGAAGGCACCGCCGCCGCCCTTCGTCACCGTGCGTCGAAGCGTGAGCGCGGCTAGCAAAGCGCCCGCGACACCTGTCACGTAGAGCCCGAACATGACGAGGCCCTGCAGTCCGATCCCGGGTCCGACCGCGCGGTCGGGGATGAAGGCGGCGATGATCAATGTGTAGACCGGGAGCCGCGCCGAGCAGGTCATCAGCGGCGCGACGAGGATCGTGGTCAGCCGGTCTTTCGGATTGTCGATGGTGCGCGTCGCCATGATCCCCGGCACCGCGCAGGCGAAGCTCGACAGCAAGGGAATGAAGGCGCGCCCCGAGAGGCCTGCGCCGTGCATCAATTTGTCCATGATGAAGGCGGCGCGGACCATGTAGCCGCTCGCCTCCAGAAGAAGGATGAAGAAGAAGAGGATCAGGATCTGCGGCAGGAACACAACCACCGCGCCGACGCCGCCGATCACTCCGTCGACGATTAGCGATCGTAGCAGTCCGTCCGGAAGCGCGGCGGTCGCACCCTGGGCGAGCAGCGCCATCCCGCTCTCGATCCAGCCTACCGGAACTTCGCTCCAGGCGAAGACTGCCTGGAACATGATGAAGAGGATGGCGGCAAGGATCAGCGGGCCGGCGATTGGGTGCAGCAGGATGCTGTCCAGCCGGTGAGTCCAGCGGCGGACCGGACTTTCGCTGAGGACCGCTGCCCTGGCGATGTCGCGGGCGCGCCGCTGCAGGTGGATGAGATCCGAGGGCGCGCGTTCTGTAATTGCACATGCTGGCGCGGAGAGCATGTCGTCGAGCGCAGACTGAAGCTCCGGGATGCCGCGCTTGCGGACGGCCACCGTCTCGACGACGGGCACGCCAAGCTCCGACGCCAGCCGCCGCGCATCGAGCTCCAGCCCGTCGCGCCTGGCGAGGTCGACCATGTTGAGCGCGACGATCGTCGGCAGCCCAAGCTCGATCAGCTGCAGCGCGAAGCGAAGATGATTGTCGAGGTTCGAAGCGTCGACGACGATGACCAGAGCGTCGGGAGTCCGCTCGCCCTTCTGCTGACCGAGCAGTACGTCGCGGGTGACGGCTTCGTCCGGGCTCGCCGGGTCGAGGCTGTAGGCGCCGGGGAGATCGACCATCTCGACGGGCCTGCCGTCTGCAAGCGTCAGGCGGCCGGAATGCCGTTCGACCGTCACCCCCGGATAATTGCCGACCTTCTGGCGCGCGCCCGTCAGCGCGTTGAACAAGGCGCTCTTGCCGGCATTGGGGCTACCGGCGACCGCGACAAGCGGAAGCGGGTTCATGGCGGACCTATGCGGTGAGGTTCACGCGCACGGCGCGGGCGTGGCTGCGGCGGATGGCGACGGTCATCCGTCCAATGCGAATCGCGAGCGGATCGCGACCGAAGGGGCCGAGGTGAAGCGGCTCGACGGTGACGCCTTCGTCGAAACCGAAATGACGGAGGCGCCGCGCTTCGCTCTCCTCAAGCGAATCCCAGTCGATCGAAGCGATGGAAGCGCGCGAGCCGACCGCAAGCTGGTCGAGCGATGTCGACTCCGGTTGGACGTGCACGTTCATCTTGCAACTGATTATCAATAACGATGGCGCTTTGCCAGCGGAAGCTAGTGCGCCGGGTAGCGCAGCCGTCCGAGGAAGCGGGAGACGCTGAAATGCTCCTGCCCCTTCCACTGCGCCTTGAACTTTTCGAACTGCATCACGTCGTCGATGCGCCGGTCGAGGAAGGCGGCGGTTTCGGCCCAGCCTTCGCTCTGATCGTCGAGCCAGACGAGCAGGGTCGAGGCATAGACGCCGCCGAGCGTCACCCGCTTGGTGTAATGGTTGAAGTCGGTGCTGGTGTCGCCGGCGATGCGCCACATCACATCCGCGGTGCGCCAGCCGGCCTTCATGCCGGTCGGCAGGTTCTGCGGCATGGCGAGGATCGACAAAGCGCGGCGAACAGCCTCCCGCGCCGGCGCCATGATCTCCAGCCGCTTCCAGACGAGCGCGCGGATCTTCTCGCGGATCTTGAGCCCCTCCAGCCGCTCCGGCGTGAACCAGCCTTCCAGCTCCCGGTCGACAGCGCGGATGTAGAGGTCGATCTTGCCGGCCTGGTCCTTGGGAATGGCAAGTCTCGCCTGAGCCCGATCCACTTCAAGTGAATCCGCTGCCGTGTCGACCGCGGCCGGAGTCCAGCCGTCGAACACCGCATTCTCGCCGAGGGCAAGCGCGAGCTTCTGGCGGATCTGCTCAAGGGGACTCGGCTGCTCGTCCATGCGCGCTCAACTCGTCCCGGAAGCGACAGGTTGCAAGCCCCGCTGCGGAAGCCTGACCAGGACCAGCGCGGCGGCGATGGCGGCGGCGCCTACCCAGTCGAGCGGCTGCAGCGTCTCGCCATAGGCCAGCCAACCGACCAGCGCCGAGATTGCCGGCTGGGTCAGCAGCGCCAGCCCGACGACGAGCGGCGGCAGCGCCCCAATTGCGTAGACGAGCAGGCCCTGCCCGATCACCTGGCTGCTGATCGCGAGCACGACAACGAAGGTCCAGTCGGTGGGGACCACCGTCTCCCCGAGCGCAATCGAGAAGGGCAGGAGCATCGCCGCGCCGAATGCGCTGGAAAGGAACAGGAGCGGTAACGCGGCGAGCTTCTCGCGGGCCCGCTCGACCGAGATAAGATAGCCCGCGTAAAGCAGGCCGGCGAACAGCGCGAGCAGGTCACCCTGCAGGTTGCGCAGGGAAAGCTCGGCGCTACTGCTCATCAGGAGCGCCGCCCCGACCGCCGCCAGGATGAGGGATGCCGCCTGCACCGGTGACGGCCAGCTGCGCACAAGCCAAAGGCCCCAGGCGGCAAAGGCGAAGCTCGCCACATTGCCGAACAGGGTCGCGTTGCCGAGCTTCGTCATGTGGATTCCGACGTGCCAGGCGGCGAGGTCGGCGGCGAAGAAAAGTCCGGCGAAGGCGACGATCATGCCGAGCACCCGCCCCGGCCAGTGCACCGGCTGACCGGCCAGGCGCGCGATCACGAACAGGAACGGCAATGCGAGGAAAAGCCGCCAGAAGCCCGCGGCGACCGGGCCGACCCCGGCCAGCCGAACGAGCCAGGGCCCGAGTGCAAGCGCGCTGCTTCCAAGCAACAAAGCCGGAAACGCGAAGGGATGATGGCCGGGCCGCTGCACAGGTCTCGCTTAGGGCCTTCCGGACCTCGACAAAAGTCAGAACGCGCCAGCACCTCATAAAGCTGGCTTATGGGATGCAAGGTGGATTTGGAGTTGAAAGATTTTCGGCGACAACCGATTTGCCGCGGCGTGGAACGAGGGGGTTCCAACGCACTGAAAGGTCTTTGAATGCCCACCTTGTTCGATCCGCTGGCGCTCGGCGCCATAGAGCTCCCTAATAGAATTGCGATGGCTCCGCTGACCCGGGCTCGCGCCGGCCACGAAGCGGTGCCCAACCAGTTGATGGCGGCCCATTACGCCCAGCGCGCAAGCGCCGGCCTCATCATTTCCGAAGCGACCGGGATCAGCCGCGAAGGTCTCGGCTGGCCGAACGCCCCCGGTCTCTGGAACGATGCGCAAGTGGATGGCTGGAGGCAGGTGACCGACGCGGTCCACCATGCCGGCGGCCGCATCGTCGCGCAGCTGTGGCACATGGGGCGGCTGGTCCACCCAGACCTCGGCGGAGGCCAGCCGGTCAGCTCCTCGGCCACGACGGCGCCTGACTTCGCCCACACCTACGAGGGCAAGAAGGCTTACACGGAAGCGCGCGCGCTGGACCGCGAGGACATCAAGCGGATCGTCGGCGACTATGCGATCGCGGCACGCAATGCGATCGCGGCGGGCTTCGATGGTGTGCAGGTGCACGGCGCGAACGGCTATCTCGTCGACCAATTCCTGCGTGACGGCGCCAATTTCCGCACGGACGAATATGGCGGATCGATCGAGAACCGGCTGCGCTTCGCCACCGAGGTGCTCGAGGCCGTCGGCGATGCGATCGGCATGGAGCGTGTCGGCATCCGCTTCTCGCCGAACATCTATTCGCAGGGCGTCGAGGATTCCGATCCCCTTCCCTTGTTCACCGCGCTCGCCGAGCGGCTCGAAGAGCTGAAAGTTGCGTGGATCGAGCTTCGCGAGGCGCACCAGCCGACTTCAGCGGGAGCGATCCCGACCCCGCCGGTCAGCCCGGCGATGCGGCCGCTCTATTCCGGCAGGATTCTGCTCAACAGCGATTATGACGGACCGAGTGCTCGCGAGCGCATGGCCGAAGGCATTGCCGACGGGATCAGCTTCGGTCGGCCATTCATCTCCAACCCCGACCTGGTGCATCGCCTCGCGGTGGGTGCGCCGCTCAGCCCGGGCGACATCGCGACCTTCTACTCAGGCGGGGCGGAGGGATATGTCGATTATCCGGCGCTCGACGAGGCGCAGGCCGCCTAGGCTCCGTACTGCTCGCGGATCTCGTATAGCGACAAGGCGGCGCGCGCTGCGTGGCCGCCCTTGTCGAGTTGCTTCGGATCGGCGCGTACGATGGCCTGCTCCTCGCTCTCGACGGTCAGGATGCCGTTGCCGATGGCGAAGCCGTCGAGCGTCAAGTCCATCAAAGCGCGCGCGCTTTCCTCGGCAACGATCTCGAAATGATAGGTCTCGCCGCGGATCACGACGCCCAAGGCTACGAAGGCGCAGAAGCGGCCGCTTTTCGCCATCAGGCTGATTGCCGCCGGAAGCTCGAGCGCTCCCGGGACGGTGATCGTCTCATGGCTATGGCCGGCCGCTTCGATTGCAGTGCGAGCACCATTCAGGAGCATGTCGTTGAGGTGCGGATAGAAGCGCGCCTCGACGATTCCGATGGTCGCCATGACGTCAGTTCGCCCCTTCAATCGCGCGCTCTTCGACGATCTCTAGCCCGTAGCCCGAGAGCGCAACTGGCGAGTGATGGGTGTTGGTGAGCAGGACCATCTTATGAATTCCGAGAGCTGCGAGGATCTGGGCGCCAATGCCGTAGCTCCGAAGCGCCGGACCTTCGGTCGGCTTGCCCGCGCGCAGATCGGCCGAGCGCGAAAGCGAGCCGGGCGCGGCCGCATGCAGAGCGACGACCACGCCCGCCCCTTCTTTCTCGATCATCCGCATCGAACCCTGGAGCAGGCCTGAGCGCGGGCTCGCTTCTCCCAGGACATCCGCGAACAGGTCGAGGCTGTGCATGCGGACCAGCACCGGCCGTGTCACGTCCAGCGCGCCGTGGACCAAGGCGAGCTGCTCCTCGCCCGTCGCCTTGTCGCGGAAGACCTGCGCCTGCCACTCGGCCCCGCCGTTCGACATGAAAGCGGTCGCCGCGGCCCGCTCGACCATGTGATCCTTCTTCAGCCGATAGGCGATGAGATCGCGGATGGTGCCGATCTTGAGACCGTGGGTGCGCGCAAAGTCCATCAGGTCGTCGAGGCGGGCCATGCTGCCGTCGTCGCGCATGATCTCGCAGATGACGGCGCTGGGATTGAGGCCGGCGAGCCGCGAGATGTCGACCCCCGCCTCGGTATGACCGGCGCGGACGAGCACGCCGCCAGGACGCGCCACGAGCGGGAAGACGTGGCCGGGCGAAACCAGTTCGTCGGCCGCGTGCGAGGCGTCGATCGCCACTGCGACGGTGCGAGCACGGTCAGCAGCGCTGATCC
>DASUVP010000316.1:0-8196 GCA_036378895.1 Sphingomicrobium sp. | reverse complement strand
GGTGCTGACCTTCAGCCTCTACTATCCGGTGGTGCGCAAGATCGGCCCGGCCAAGGCGGCTTATTCGAGCGCAATCATCCCGATCATCGCCATGGGCTTCTCGACCGCGTTGGAAGGCTATCGCTGGTCGCCACTCGCCATCGCCGGCGCGCTCCTGGCGATCGGCGGCATGATCGGCGCGCTCAGACGCGACCGCGTCGTTGCCCCGCCAGACGCGGCCTAGCGGCGGCGCAGCGCCTGCACTTCTGCGTCGCTGAGGCGCCGGACGCCGCTGACGAGGCAGCGCTGGGGCCCCAGCCCGGGGTTCGGAACGACCAGATCGGCGTCGAGGCCCTGGCAGATGAACGAAGTGCCGCCACGCGACACGAGCGCGACTCCGGTGGCCCAGTTCACGTTGGGACACACGCCCGCAAGCTCGAGCCGGTAGTAGCGGCGGGCTCCGACCTGGACGTCGACCGTGTCGTCGTCGCGCGCGGTGAAACCGTTGACGCTGCGCGCGCTGAAGCAATCGCGCGCGCCCGAAGCGGCGGTTGCCGGAGCCGGGGGGGGCTGTTGAGCGCAGCCGGCGAGCGTCGCGAGGATGAGAGAAATCGCGGCGGATCTGATCATGGGCTTGCTCCTGCTCGACTCTGCAACGCTTGGCCCCGGCCGATTTTCCCACTGCTCCCCGCCGCATTGCGTCGTAATGAACCGGCCCCTAAGTCCGCGGGATGGCCGACGTACTCGCCGATACGGAGATCGCCCCGGAAGCTCCGCTCTCGCCCACCCATGTGACCATCCGCCGAGAGGACTACCGGCCGCCCGACTGGCTGGTTCCAGAGATTAGGCTCGATTTCGCGCTTGACGGCGATGCGACCCGCGTCCGCGCACTGCTGAGCGTCACTCGCAACGGTGCCCACGACCGACCGCTGAGGCTGGACGGCGATGGGATCACTCCGGCCAAAGTGCTGTCGAACGGCCAGGATGTCGTCTGGCGGATGGACGGTCCGACGCTGGTGATCGACGTCGACGGCGATGAGGCGAGGATCGAGACCGAAGTCGTCATCCATCCTTCGGCCAACACGAAGCTGATGGGCCTCTACGAGTCTGGCGGAATGCTCTGCACGCAGTGCGAGGCCGAGGGTTTCCGGCGCATCACCTTCTTCCCCGACCGGCCCGATGTCCTCAGCCGCTACCGCGCGCGGATGGAAGCCGACGAGGCGCGCTTTCCTGTCCTGCTGACCAACGGGAACCCGGTCGCGACCGGCAAGAGCGAGGACGGCCGCCACTGGGCGGAATGGGAGGACCCCTTCCCCAAGCCCTGCTATTTGTTCGCTCTGGTCGCCGGCGACCTCAAGGCGAACCGCGACAGCTTCACGACCATGTCCGGCCGCAAGGTCGATCTCGCCATCTGGGTGCGCGAGGCGGACGTGCCGAAGACGAGCCACGCGATGGAAAGCCTGAAGGCGTCAATGGCGTGGGACGAGAAGGTCTATGGCCGGGAGTATGACCTCGACCAGTTCAACATCGTCGCCGTCAGTGACTTCAACATGGGCGCGATGGAGAACAAGGGCCTCAACATTTTCAACTCGCGCTACATCCTGGCCGATCCGGAAACCGCGACCGACGCCGACTTCGACGCGATTTCCGCGGTCGTCGCGCACGAATATTTCCACAATTGGTCGGGCAATCGCGTCACGTGCCGCGACTGGTTCCAGCTGAGCCTCAAGGAAGGCTTCACCGTCTTCCGCGACCAAAACTTCTCGGCCGACATGGGCAGCGCCGCGGTCAAAAGGATCGAGGACGTGCGGATGCTGCGCATGATCCAGTTCCCGGAGGATTCGGGACCGCTAGCGCACCCCGTCCGTCCCGACAGCTTCATCGAGATTTCGAACTTCTACACGGCGACCGTCTACAACAAGGGCGCCGAGCTGATCCGCATGTTCCACACGGTACTCGGCCCGGAGAAGTTCCGCGCCGGGACCGACCTCTATTTCGAGCGGCACGACGGCGAAGCGGCGACCTGCGACGACTTCGTCAAGGCGTTAGAAGATGCGAGCGGCGTCGACCTTTCGCCTTTCAAGATCTGGTACAGCCAGGCCGGAACGCCGCACGTCCGCGCCCGGCTGGAGCACGATGCCGGAGCCGGGTCCGCGACGCTTCATCTGGAGCAGGAAACCGCGGCAACGCCGGGTCAGCCCGACAAGAAGCCGGTGCCCATCCCGCTGCGAACGGCAATCATCGGCGAGGAGAGTGGGGCGGAGATCGCCGGCGAGCAGCTGATCGTCCACGACCAAGCACGGCAGTCGATCCGCTTCGAAGGGATCAGCGAAGCGCCGCTACTTTCGATCAATCGCGGCTTTTCCGCCCCGGTGGTGGTGCACGGCGTACGGCGCGACGGCGAGCTCGAACGGCTGGCGCAAAGCGACGCCGATCCGTTCGCCCGCTATGAAGCGATGCAGGAGCTGGCGTTCGACGCGCTGCTTGCCGGGACGCGCGGCGACCCGGGCGATCACGAGCCGCTGATCCGTGCCGCGCGCAACACGCTCCGGTCGAACGAGCTCGACCCCGCGTTCAAGGCCGAAGCGATCCTGTTGCCGCAGGAGTCGGTCATCGCCGAGCGGTTGGAAGTCGTCGACCCCGACGCCATTCACGCGTCGCGTGAGCGGCTGCGGGTGGCAATCGGTGAAGCCCTGATGGATGATCTGGCCAAGGCTCAGGCGGCAAGCTCGAAATCCGGCGCGGACCTTTCACCGCTCGCAAAAGGCACCCGGCGGCTCCGCACGGTTGCGCTCGGCCTGCTTTCCGCGGGCGGCCCAGCGGATGGCGCCCGGCGGGCGAAGGCGCAGTTCGACCAGGCCGACAATATGACCGACCGCCAGGGCGCGCTCGGAGTGCTCGTTTCGCTCGACGCGCCCGAACGCGAGCAGGCGCTGGCGGCGTTCTACGACCGGTTCAAGGATGACCCGCTGGTGCTCGACAAATGGTTCGCGCTGCAGGCGACGGCCCAGCGGGACAGCACGCTGGACGAGGTCGAGAAATTGGCGTCGCATCCTGCGTTCACGCTGCAAAACCCGAACCGGTTGCGTGCGCTCGCGGGCAGCTTTGGGATGAACCACTGGGTGTTCAACCATGCGTCAGGACGTGGCTACCGCTTCCTTGCCGACATGATCATCGCCGCCGACAAGCTCAATCCGCAGGTCGCGGCGCGGCTCGTTCCGCCGCTCGGGCGCTGGCGTCGGTTCGAACCCGGCAGGGCCGCACTCATGCGCGATCAGCTGGAGCGGATCGTCGCAAAACCTGGCCTGTCTCGCGACGTCTTCGAGCAGGCGAGCAAATCGCTCGGCTAGGGCGCCTCGCGGTTCCCGATCCAGTTGGCGACTTCGAGGGCAACCTCGTTCGCGGCTCGATTGAGCGCGGGGCCGATCGACTGCGCTGCGCCGTCTGTCGGCGCCGAGGCTTCGAAGCGCCGCGTCTCTACGCGAGTCCCGCCCGCCGTCGAAAGCGCTCCGTCGAAGCGGACGACCGCCTGCCCTGTCGCGGCGTCATAGCCGAAGCTTTGCAGCTCTCCCGACACGATCAGGCCGGGGTCGAGCCCGGTCAGGCCCGGATCGAGAACGACGCGGTTGGTGGTCCGGCGGATCGTTTCCGCGATCAGGTCCGCGAACAGCCGGTCCGGCGTGTCGACCCACTGCGCGTCGATCACATATTGCACGTCCGTGGGCGACACCCGGACGGGAACCCGCGTGGTCCGAAGCTCCTTGGAGATCACGGGGGTACTCACGGTGACCGACTGCCCGGCATTGGCCGAGCGCGTGAATTCGCCGGTCGCCGGCGCTTCCGGAGTCAAGGTGAGCAGGCTCGCAGGCGCCTTGCCGCCGCCCCCGAGCATGCCGCCGAGAGAGCAGCCGCCGATCGCCATTGCGAGCGCCACGGAAGCAAGAACACGCGCTGGCAATCTCATCACTGCTTCCTCGGTTTGTAGTCGGGCAGTTTCTGCGGGCCCAGGGTGCCGCCGATGCCGCCCTGCTCGATACGTTCCGACACGCCCTTGAGCGACTGCGAAAGCTCGCGAAGGTCGCGGATCAGCCTGTTCGCTTCGGGCAGGGTCGACTTGCTCAAATTCTGCACGCCCGGGCGAGCGTCCGAGACCATTGCGTCAAGATTATCAGCAGCACGCTGAGCGGACTCGATTGCCTTCTGCAGGCTCTCGGCCGCGGGCTTCGCATTTTCCTCGAGAACAGTGTTGGTGGTGTTCGCGACCTTGCCCCAATTTTCCGCGGCAATGCCTGCCTGGCGCGCTGCGACGCGCGCATCGGCGATCGCATCGGCGAGGTCCGGTGCGCGCTCTGCCAGCACCTCGGTCGTCCGGTCGACGTTCTCGAGAATGTCTGAAATCGAGTTCTGGTTCTCGTCGCTGAGTAGCTCGGTCAGCCGCTCGGTGAGCCGCTGGATCCGGTCGATTAGCTCCGGCGCGCTGTTGAGCAAAGCGCCGAGCCCGCCCGAGCTGGCCGGGATCACCGGACAACCTTGCGGACCGCTCTGGGTGATCGGCCGGGCGCCCTTCACCGCTCCGCCGAGCTGGATCTCGGTCACACCGGTGAAGCCCACGCCCTTGATCTGAGCCGTCGTGCCCTGAAGCACCGGCGTCTCGCCATCGACCTCGATCCGCACCCAAACGAACTCGGGCCGGTTGGGCAGCAGCGAGATTCGGTCGACCTGGCCGACGGGCACGCCGGAGAAGGACACGCTAGACCCCTTGTTGAGCCCGCTCACGCCCTGCGCGAAATAGATGTCGTAGCATTTGGTCTGCTTGTTCGAGAGGCCGGCGATCCACACGGTGAACAGCAGCAGGCCCGCGAGCATCGCGAGCGTCACGGCACCGACCATCACATAGTTCGACCGCGTTTCCATCAGGCCCCTGTCTTACTCATCAGGACTCAGCGTGCTCCTTCGCCGTATCCGCAGCGGCCCGACCACGCGGCCCGTTAAAATATTCTTGTATCCAAGGATGGTCCAAAGCCAATAGCTCGGGGATCGTCCCGACAGCGATGACCTTCCTGTCCGCAAGCACGGCGACGCGGTCGCAGATCGCATAAAGCGTGTCGAGGTCGTGGGTGATCAAGAAAACGGTGAGGTCGAGCCGCTTCTGGAGCGACAGGATCAGCTCGTCGAACGCGGCCGCCGAAATGGGATCGAGGCCCGCCGTCGGCTCGTCGAGGAAAAGCAGCTCCGGGTCGAGCGCCAACGCCCGCGCAAGGCCCGCGCGCTTGACCATCCCGCCCGAAAGCTCGGACGGATATTTCGGCCCCGCGTCGGCGGGAAGCCCGCCCATCGCGATCTTGTAGGACGCGATCTCGTCGAGCAGCGGCGGCTTCAAATAGGGGAAATATTCGTGGATCGGGACCTCGACGTTCTCGGCCACCGTCAGGGTCGAGAACAAGGCGCCATTCTGGAACAGGATTCCCCAGCGGCGGCGGATGTTCTTCGCCTCATCCTCCTCGCGGCCGATCATGCTTTCGCCAAGCACGTGGACTTCGCCCGCGGCCGGTGTCTGCAGCCCGATGATCGAGCGCATCAGCACTGACTTGCCGGTGCCGGAGCCGCCCACCACGCCGATGATCTCGCCGCGGCAAACGGTGAGGTCGAGATTTTCGTGGATGACCTGCTCGCCGAAGCGGTTGGTGAGGCCGCGCACTTCGATGATCGGTTCGCAGTCCTTCATATCCAGCCGACCGAGCTGAAGAAGACGGCGAAGACTGCGTCGAGCACGATCACGAGAAAGATCGACTGGACCACCGCGGTGGTCGTCCTGAGGCCGACCTCTTCCGAATTGCTTTCGACGAGCATGCCCTGGAAGCAGCCGGCCAAAGCAATGATGAAGCCGAACACGGGCGCCTTGATCAGGCCGATCCACAGATCGGTCGCGGGAACGACCTCGCCGAGGCGCTGGATGTAGGTGAGCGGCGGAATGCCGAGGTCGAGCCAGACGAAGATCCCGCCGCCGAGGAGCGACATCAGCATCGCCCAGAATGCGAGGAGCGGCATCATCACGACGGCGGCGATGAGGCGCGGGATGACGAGCGCCTCGATCGGGGAAACGCCGATCGTGCGCATTGCATCGATTTCCTCGGTGATCTTCATCGTCCCGAGCTGAGCCGCGAACGCCGAGCCCGACCGGCCCGCGACCATGATAGCGGTCATCAAAGTGCCGAGCTCACGCACCGTGATCCGGCCGATGAGATTGATCGTGTAGATCTCCGCTCCGAACTGCTGGAGCTGGACTGCGCCCTGCTGGCCGATGACGATGCCGATGAGGAAGCTCATCAGGCCGATGATCCCGAGCGCGCGGACGCCGACGACGTCGAAGCGCTGAACGACCGCATTCCAGCGGAACTTCTTCGGGCGCGCCGCCAGGTTAGCGAGCCCAACCAGGGTCGCTCCGAAGAAGCCGAGCAGGCCCACCAGGGTCCTGCCGGTCTCGGAAATCCATTCGCCGATCTCCGCGACGACGCGGAAGAAGCTGGCTTCCTCCTCAGGGTGGACTTTGACCGGCTTGTCGAACTCGGCGACCTGTTCGAGCAGGCTCTGCGCTTCCGGGCTCGCGTTCACGACCTTCGCGCCGCGATCGCGCACCGTCCGGTAGACGAGCCACGCCCCGACCGTATCCATCTTCTCCACGCCCGACAGGTCGATGACGAGCGGATCGGCCTCCGCATCGATCTCCCGCTGGATGCTCGCGGCACGCGTGATGGTCAGCGTGCCGCGGATGCGGAATGGCGGATTTCCGCCGTCGGCTGTGAGTGCGGCAGCAGCGACCATGCGCCGCGGACACTGCCCGCAATCAATCTAAGGGGCAAGTGGAGCAGCCGAGCGCCACTTTCCTGCCCGGATTCTTGCCTTTAAGCGCAGCCGTAATGACGACGCAGCAGCAACCCGTCTTCGTGCCCGTCGGATCGAACCCGACGCGCCTCTTCGGCCTGGACGCGCGCGACCGTGCCTGCCGGCTGGCCGAAAACATGGGCCTGCCTTTCGCCGTGGAAGTCCCAGCGGGGCAAGGCGCCGTCCTCGCCAACATGGCCTTCGCCTGGGATCCGGCGTGGTTGCGCGAGATTTCGGGCAGGCCGGGAACGGTTCTCACACTCGATGGCAAGCCGGTGCTCGCCCATGTGCCGGCCGGGGCGGACACGGCGTCAGCAATCAACGCGATGACGGGCCAGGGCGGCTCACTGGAAGGCCTGGAAGCGATAGCGTCCGAGAATGGCCAGTTGACCAACAACAAGCTGCGCAAGCGCGAGAGGCCTTTCGTCATGCCGCTCGACGCAGCCGACACGATCGCGGTCGAGCGGGCGGCCTACGACGGCGCGTACAAGGGCGTAACCGACCTACTGACGCTCTATCTCTGGCGCAGGCCGGCATTCCATCTGACGCGCTGGGCGGCGCAGCTCGGCCTCACCCCGAACATGGTGACCGCGATCGGCGCGGTCTTTTGCGTCCTCGCCTTCTATCTGTTCTGGATCGGCAGCTATTGGCCCGGCGTCGCTGCCGGCTTCGTCTTCATGGTGCTGGACACGGTCGACGGAAAGCTCGCCCGCTGCATCGGCGCCTCATCCTACTGGGGCAATATCTTCGACCATGGGATCGACCTCGTCCATCCCGTCTTCTGGTGGTGGGCGTGGATCCATGGGCTCGGGGCCTACGATCCCGACCTGGCGCTCGAGCCGGTCTACGCGACCATGCTGCTGTGGGCGATCATCGGCGGCTATGTCGCGCAGCGGCTGATCGAGGGTGTCTTCATCCGCCGCTTCGGCCGGATCCACATCCATGTGTGGCGGCCGATCGACAGCAAGTTCCGGCTGATCACCGCCCGGCGCAACCCGAACATGGTGATCCTCGTCGTCGCCTTGCTGTTCGGCCGTCCCGACGTGGGCATCGAGCTGGTCGCGTTGTGGACGCTCATCTCGCTGATCTTCCACGCCGTCCGGCTGGCGCAGGCCAACGCCGCCCGGGACCGCGGCGAACCGGTGGTCTCCTGGTTGGCATGAGCCTGGTGACCGCGGTCGTGCTCGCGGGATCGAGGCCGGGCGGCGATCCATTCGCCGAGACCCATGGAACGGACCTCAAGGCACTCATCCCGGTCGGCGGGATGCCGATGGTCCGCCGCCCCGTCGAAGCCCTGCTGTCATCCGCAGATGTCAGCCGCATCCGCGTGCTCGC
>DASUVP010000315.1:0-2170 GCA_036378895.1 Sphingomicrobium sp. | reverse complement strand
CCCCTGCCCAAGCGCTTCGTCGACCTCGCCGAACACGTCGCGCGCGGCGCGGCTCGCCTCGGCCAGCGCGGCGCCCATGCCGACTGCCTGGCTGCCCTGTCCCGGAAAAAGGAATGCGCGCATTTTGGCCCCGTTCTTTCTTGAAGGTCGCGCCGATTGCACAGGGGCCGCGAAGCTGCAACACCCGCGAACATGAACCGCGAGACGCAGGCTCCGGAGCGACAGATAGGCTTCTGGATTGCGCTCGCGCTCGTCGTCGGCAACATGATCGGGTCCGGCATCTTCCTGCTGCCGGCGAACCTTGCGCCATATGGTCTGAATGCGGTCATCGGATGGGTGGTGACCATCGCGGGGTCGATGTGCCTGGCGGCCGTGTTCGCGGCGCTGGCGCGATCGCTCCCCACCGCTTCCGGACCCTATGACTATGTCCGCTCCGCGCTGGGAGAGCCGACCGCCTTCTTCGTCATGTGGAGCTACTGGATCTCGATCTGGGTGACCAACGCCGGTCTTTCGATCGCCGCCGTCAGCTATTTGAGCTCGCTCGCTCCCGAAACCTTCGCCGCACCGGGCGTTGCTGCACTCGTCGCCATCGCCTTCGTGATCCTGTTCGCGGCGATCGCCTGCACCGGGGCGCGGACCGCCGGAGGCGTGCAGATCGTCACCAGCATTCTGAAGACGCTCCCGCTCGCCGCGGCGATCGTGATCGCCGTCATGGTGCTCGGAGGTGGCGGTGAGGTGGCCGAATACAGTCAGGTGCCGGTCACCGCGAACGGCGTTGCGGGTGCCGCGGCGCTGACTCTTTGGGCCATGCTCGGTTTCGAGTGTGCTACCGTTCCGGCGGCCCGAGTCCGCGATCCGGAGCGAAACATACCCCGGGCGACCATCATCGGGACGCTAATCGCGGGCCTCATATATCTCGCGGCCTCCACGGCCGTCTTCGTCCTTCTGCCGGCCGGCGCTGCGGCAGCATCGAACGCACCATTCGCGGACCTCGTCGGCAATTACTGGGGACGGGAAGCGGCGACGGCCGTCGTCGCCTTTGCCGTCATCTCCTGTCTGGGCGCGCTGAACGGCTGGATTCTCCTCCAGGGCGAGGTGCCGCTTGCCCTTGCCAACCGCGGCGTCTTCCCGCGCTGGTTCGCTGCCGTGAACAGGCGGGGCATGCCCGTACGAGCACAGGTCGCCGGCGCCGTTCTATCGGTTGCTTTAATCGCAGCGAACTACACGCGCGGGCTGACGGAACTGTTCGGCTTCGTCATCCTTCTGGCGACGGTCGCGACGCTTGTCCTCTATCTGTTCGGCGCGCTGTCAGCGCTACGCTTGATGAAACAGGGCAGCCTCCAGCGCGGGTCGCTGCTGATCGTCACGCTGCTAGGCACCGCTTACGCGACTTGGACTTTCTACGGCGCTGGCTTGGAGGCGACCGGCTGGGGCGCGGTACTGCTCGCGACCGGAATCCCGGTCTTCGTCCTCATGCGTTCGCGAGCCGGCTCCAACCCGGTGGAGGACTTGCATCCAGCCGCGCCTCCGGGATCATCCGCCTGAGCTTCGTCGCGAAGCTGCGCAGGCAGACTTCGCTCGTCCCCAGCGGCCCTGCGACATAGGTCGGCGACTGCATGCCGTGCTGAACCCGGGTGATCAGCTCCGTGTCCTCGGCGTTGACCTTCCGGTTGATCCGCCAGTTGAGGTAGCGAACCGCACGCATCTCGCGGCTGTCGTCAGGAAGCGCATAGCTGATCTCGCGGATGACCGTCTCGGTCGAACTCACCGGCAGGAACTGCATGAAGTCGACCTGGTCCGGGTATATGTCGAAGGCGACGTTCGGGAACAGCTTGTAATAGAGCCATTTCCGGCGATGCGTCGCGGGCAGATGATCAGCCTTCGGAAGCAGGTTCTGGTAGGCGCGCTCCGAAGGGTTCTCGGAGATCTTCTCGACCAGATCGCCGTCCATTCGATCGACATGCTCCTTCGCCTCGATCTTGTAGTTGCGGGCGAAGAGGCGGGTGAGGCCGGGATGGCCGACCGGGATATGCAGATGGTCGGAATAATTGTCCGCGATCGTCTTCCAGTTGAGAGGTCGCGGGCGTAGCGTCACCCGGCCGATCGCGCGAAGGTCCTCGAACCGGTAGGCCGCAACCTCATGCTCATAAGGGCCCATCATCTCGCGCAC
>DASUVP010000314.1:0-12185 GCA_036378895.1 Sphingomicrobium sp. | reverse complement strand
GATGGGCAAGCACGCCACCGGCGCCGAAGCCTCGCGAGCCCGAGCGCCCGAGCCACCCGGACGCGCGCTTCCTGGAAAGGCACCGCAAGCGCCGAGGGCGACTACAGCACCGCCACCGACCAGCACGCCACCGGAGCCACCGCCACCCCCGCGCGGGGCGACACCCAGGAGCAATGGGCGCAGATGGGGCACGAGGAGCAGAAGCGAGCGCGGCAGCGGCAGTTCGATCAGGACGCCGAGGAGCAAAGGGCTTGGGAAGCTAAAGCCCGCCGAGACTATGAGGAACGACGCGCAAGCGACGCTTCCGCATAGGCGTAGAGCCGGGCGTAGCCGGCCGGCGCGCGAGCAAGCGGCCTATGCCGCGCAGCGAGACGCGTCCGACGTCACGAATTTACTTCGTGACGGCCCCCGTCTCACTTTCCGCGGTCCTGTTTGCCTGGGAGGATCGGGTAATCAGGGCCGGTTGAAACGCTTGCCTAGATCGGAGCGGATCTTTGGCCCGGCGAGATGGGCATCCACGTTGAAATATCCCTCGCGCCGCAGCGCGATCCGGACGTCCTCCATGTTTTCGAAGTCAGGCGCGAGTTCATAAGCTCGCTCGATGATGTTCTTTTCCATGGGCCTCAGTAGCACATTCGGCTCGGATCGCCGAATGATCGGCCCTCAGCCCTCCGGAACGATCGGCTTCAATGCATCCATCGCGTCGGCTTGATCATCGAGCTCGCACGCCATCGTGCTCAGGATGGTGCGCGTCCGTTCGGTCAAAGCGGAGCGCGCCATGAAGCGGCAATGTGCGGCGTGACGCCGGAGGCCCCCTGCTTTGTCGTCCATACGACCCGAACAGGGGCGGAGCCGCTATGTTCCGGGCGTATCACCATTAAGCAGGGCAGTAACCGAGCGACCACAGGTTCCGGCCTGCAAGACAGCAGATTTTCCGCTGTCCTATTTGGATTTCGCCTGCTCGACGAAATCTACCGCGACCTCAGACCCTAGCTAACTTCCCACGTTATGTGCGGCTAACCCTCGTAGCCCATGCGGACGGCAGCGATGAAAGCTTCCTGCGGAATGCTGACGGAGCCATACTCCCGCATCCTTTTCTTCCCCTCCTTCTGCTTCTCCAGAAGCTTCCGCTTACGCGTCGCGTCGCCGCCGTAGCATTTCGCGGTCGCGAGCCTAACGCTGACGCTTCTTCCGTGCCGCATAACGCGCATCGCGGGCGGCCTTTCGCTCGGCCTCGGTCGGCGGAGCAGAGGCAGCGGCCTTGGCCGCGTCGTCCGCGGCTTTCGCTTCTGCATTGGCCTTCTTCGTTGCCGCCTTCTCGGCCTTGGCCTCCTCTCGCCGCTGCCCGGCCGCCGCGCGTTCGGCGGCGAGCTTCTCGTCGACCGGCGGCCTCGATTTATACTGGTCCAGAAGCTTCTGCTTCGCCTGCGCGGCCTGGCCGGCGCGGTCCTGGAATGTGCTGTTGTAGGTCATGTTGAACGGTCTCCTGATCGGCAGAATTTTCGCCGCGCGACGCGACCTTATGGATGTAACGTTTGAGAAGCCTGGTCGGGCCGCCCCTTAGCTCTCGTCGCCCATCCTTAGCGCCGCAATGAACGCCTCCTGCGGGATGCTCACGGAGCCGTACTCCCGCATCCGCTTCTTCCCCTCCTTCTGCTTCTCCAGAAGCTTCCGCTTCCGCGTCGCATCACCGCCGTAGCATTTAGCCGTCACGTCCTTGCGCAGCGCGGCGATGGTCTCGCGGGCGATGACCTTGCCGCCGATCGCGGCCTGGATCGGGATCTTGAACAAGTGCCTAGGGATCAGGTCCTTCAGCCGCTCGCACATGCCGCGGCCGCGTGCTTCCGCGTTGCCGCGGTAGACGATCATGCTCAGCGCATCGACCGGCTCTCCGTTGACCAGGATGCTCATCTTCACGAGGTCGCCCTCGCGGTGCCCGATCTGGTGATAGTCGAAGCTGGCGTAGCCGCGGCTGATCGACTTCAGGCGGTCGTAGAAGTCGAACACCACTTCGTTGAGCGGAAGCTCGTAGCGCAGCATCGCCCGCGCGTGGCTGCCGCTGCCGACGTAGCTCAGGTCCTTCTGGATTCCGCGGCGGTCCTGGCAGAGCTTCAGGACGGCACCGAGATAGCTGTCGGGGACGTAGATGGTGGCGTCGATCCACGGCTCCTCGACGCGATCGATGACGGTCGGGTCCGGCCAGTCGGCGGGATTGTGAATCTCCAGCTTCTTCCCATCGCGCAGGTGGACCTCATAGACCACGCTGGGCGCGGTGGTGATGAGGTCGAGGTCGTATTCGCGGGTCAGCCGCTCCTGGATGATCTCGAGGTGGAGGAGGCCGAGGAAGCCGCAGCGGAAGCCGAAGCCGAGCGCCGCGCTGGTCTCCATCTCGAAGCTGAACGAGGCGTCGTTGAGGCGCAGCTTGTAGAGGCTGTCGCGGAGCTTCTCGAAGTCCGCGGCGTCGACCGGGAAGAGGCCGCAAAAGACGACCGGCTGCACTTCCTTGAAGCCGGGGAGCGGATCGGCGGCGGGCTTCTTCGCGTCGGTGATGGTGTCGCCGACGCGGGTCTCGGCGACTTCCTTGATCTGCGCGGTGATGAAGCCGATCTCGCCCGCGGCCAGCTCCTGCAATTGCTCGATCTTGGGGCGCATGCAGCCGACGCGGTCGACGAGGTGGGTCGTGCCGGCAGCCATGAACTTGATCTGCTGGCCCTTGCGGATGACGCCGTCCATCACGCGGACGAGGATGACGACGCCGAGATAGGGGTCGTACCAGCTGTCGACGAGCATGGCCTTGAGCGGTGCGTCGCGGTCGCCCTTCGGCGGCGGGATCTTGTCGACGATCGCCTGCAGCACTTCGTCGATGCCGATGCCGGACTTGGCGGAAGCGAGGACGGCTTCGGACGCGTCGAGGCCGATGATCTCCTCGATCTCCTGGCGGACTCCTTCGGGGTCGGCGGCGGGGAGGTCGATCTTGTTGATGACGGGCACGATCTCATGGTCGTGCTCGATCGACTGATACACATTCGCGAGCGTCTGCGCCTCGACGCCTTGCGCGGCGTCGACGACGAGGAGCGCGCCTTCGCAGGCGGCCAGCGAGCGCGAGACCTCGTAGGCGAAGTCGACGTGGCCGGGCGTGTCCATCAGGTTGAGCTCGTAGGTCTCGCCGTCGGCCGCCTTCCAGTTGAGGCGGACGGTCTGCGCCTTGATGGTGATCCCGCGCTCCTGCTCGATCTCCATATTGTCGAGGATCTGGCCGTGAGTCATCTCGCGCTCGGTGAGGCCGCCGGTGCGCTGGATGAGGCGGTCGGCGAGCGTCGACTTCCCATGGTCGATATGGGCGATGATCGAAAAGTTCCGGATTTTGCTTAGGTCTGCCATTTGCGGGGCGCGCTAGCAGGGGATTGAAGGAAGCGCGAGGCCGTTGGATAAAGCGGCGTTCAAAGGGGGCAAATCAATGAACAAGATCAGCGTTTTGGCTGCGTGTGTTTGTGCGGCTGCGTTCGGTGCGGCGGTCTATGCGGCTCCGGCGGCGCCGCCGCCGATCGCCAATTACTGGGTCGATGCAGCGACCTCGAGCGGCTTCGGCGCGGGCATGATGGGCGGCGGCCGTCCGAGCATGTCGCAGATGATGAACATGATGTCGGGCAACGCGCCCTCCTATGCGCACACGCTTGAGCTGAGGCTCGCGTCGAAGACGAAGGCGCCCGCCGCGCCGTCCGCGAACCACCTTATCCCGCCCGGGCTGCAGATGGGACCGAGCCTTCCGCTCGTCACTCCGCAGGCCGTAAAGCCGGTCAAGGAGACCTACGGGATGCCGCCGGGCTACGAGAAGCCAAAGGGGCGGATGCTGATCTACTGGGGCTGCGGCGAGCATGTCGCGGCCGGCCAGCCGACAGTCATCGACTTCGCCAAGATGGCCGCGGGCCAGGTGCCGCCGGGAATGGCGGCGATGGCCAATGCCGCGCGCATGCAGAACGTCCCGCGCAGCGCGCCGGGCTATGGCGAATGGCCGAACAACAAGGACAGCCGCCCGGTCCCGGCGAGCGGGTCGCTGATCGGCGCGCACAAGATCGAGGGCAATTATTCGCCGCCGATCGGCTTCACGCTTGGACAGGACTTCATGCCGGCGCTGAACCTGCGCGAAACGGGCGCGATGCCGTCGGGCGCGGTGCGGCTGGGCTGGACTCCGGCGCCGACGGCGACCGGCTATGCGCTGACCATGTTCGGTGCTGCGCAGAATGGCGACGTGCTGGTGTGGAGCTCGTCGAAGAGCGCGAGCATGGCGCCCGCGCTCGACTATCTGCCGCCCGCGGAAGTGAAGCGGCTGGTCGGGACGGGCCATGTGCTTGCTCCGACGACCAACCAGTGCGTCCTTCCGGCGGAGGTCGCCAAGGCGTCGCCGTCGGGCATGATCATGATGATCGGCTACGGTCCCGAGGCCTATTTCGCAGAGGCCCCGAAGGCGCCGAAGTGGACCGCCAAGGTGCGCTTCAAGTCGACCGCTTCGCTGATGCTCGGAATGCCGCAAATGGGTGCCACGGGCGACGAGCCCGCGCCACAACAGCAGCAGCCGAAGAAGAAGAAAAAGTTCGGCATCGGCGACGTGCTGAAAGGCGCGGTCGGCATTCCGGGCAACTGAGCGGAGCGGCGTTCAATCCATTAGTCGACGCGGGCCGCCCGTCCGTCGAAGCGCCTTGCGCTGACGGTGCGGCCCCGTACAGCAGTCGACCGAGTCGAGGGGAGTTAAGAGTCTCATGAAACACAAGAATCGCCTTGCCCTGTTGCTTGCGAGCGCGTCGCTGCTCGCCGCCTGCGCCACCGCTCCGCAGACCGCCGAAGTCGCGCCGCCGACAGCCGTCGCCGCCCCCGCTCCGGCCGAGCCCGCGCCGGTCACCGCTTTGGTGCAGGAAGTCGCGATTCCGCACGAGGAGTTCCAGCTCGCCAACGGCCTGACGGTCCTCGTCCACACCGACCGCAAGGCGCCGATCGTCGGCGTGGCCATGTGGTACAATGTCGGGTCGAAGGACGAGCCCAAGGGCAAGACCGGCTTCGCCCACCTGTTCGAGCATCTGATGTTCAACGGGTCGGAGAACCTCCCCGGCGACTATTTCGAATATCTGCAGCAGATCGGCGCGACCGATTATAACGGCACGACCAATTTCGACCGGACCAATTACTTCCAGTCGGTTCCGACGGGCGCCCTCGAGCGGGCCCTGTTCATGGAGTCGGACCGCATGGGCTATCTGCTTGGCGCGGTCACGCAGGGCAAGCTCGAGAACCAGCGCGGCGTCGTCCAGAACGAGAAGCGTCAGGGCGACAATCAGCCGGGCGGGCTGGTCTTCTATGAGATCCTCGAGAACCTTTTCCCCGAAGGACATCCGTACCGGCACTCGCCGATCGGATCGATGGCGGACCTCGACAAGGCGAGCCTGCAGGACGTCCGCAACTGGTTCACGAACAATTACGGCCCGAACAATGCGGTGCTCGTGCTTGCCGGCGATATCGACGCGGCGACCGCGCGGCCGCTGGTCGAGAAGTATTTCGGCGAGATCGCACGCGGCCCGGTGAACACGCCGGCCGCGGCAGAGGTGCCGGTACTCGCGGCGCCCAAGTCGAGCGTCATGAAGGACCGCGTTGCGGCGACCACCGTGTCGCGCTTCTGGCCGATGCCGGGCCTGCTCGATCGGCAGCTGGTCGCGCTCGACCTCGGCGGCTCGGTGCTCGGCGGCCTCGCCAGCTCGCGCCTCGACAAGATCCTCGTGCGCGACGAGAAGACCGCGGTCAGCGTCAGCGCCGGGCTTTATGCCCAGCAGCGCGTCGGCATCTTCTTCGCGCAGGCGACGGTGAAGCCGGGCGTCGATCCGGCCCTCGTCGAGAAGCGCCTCGACGAGATCATCCAGCAGTATATCGCCGAAGGCCCGGCTGCGGACGAGCTTGCCCGGGCGGCGACCCGCGAAGTCGGAACGCGCATGCGCGCGCTGGAGCAGGTCGGCGGATTCGGCGGCAAGGCCGTGACCCTGGCCGAAGGCGAAGTGCTCGCCGGCGACAGCGACTTCTACAAGAAGACCCTCGCCACCTATGCGTCAATCACTCCCGCCGAAGTAAAGGGTGCGATGGCCGAGTGGCTGGCCAAGCCGGCGTTCAGCCTCCGCCTCGAACCCGGCGACCGCCCGCCCTATGTCGAGGCCGCGGCTCAGAAGCCAAAGAAGTCGTCCGACAAGATCAAGGTTACCAAGAAGCGCGAGGTTCCGCCGCTCGCCGCGATGCAGGCGCTCGACTTCCCCGACATCCAGCATGTCGCTTTGTCGAACGGCGTCCAGCTGCACTACGCGCAGCGTACCGCCGTGCCGGTCACGCAGATGGCGCTGCAGTTCAACGCCGGCTTCTCCGCCGACGCACCGACTGCCCGCGGCCTGCAGAGCATGACGATGAGCCTGCTCGACGAGGGCACGACAACCAAGACGTCGCAGCAGATCGCCGAGGAGCAGGAGCGGCTCGGCGCGGAGATCAGCGCCAGCGGCACCGCCGACCGCAGCACCGTCGCCATGTCGGCGCTGAGCGCGAACCTTGCGCCGTCGCTCGACCTGATGGCCGACATCGTCCGCAACCCGGCTTTCGCCCCGGCGGAACTGGAGCGCGTGCGGGCGCAGACCCTGACCGGCATTGCGCAGCAGCTGAAGGATCCGAACGCGATGGCGTCGCGCGCCCTTCCCTATTTGCTGTACGGCGAGAGCCACCCCTATGCCTCGACGGGCGTGGGCAACGAGCAGTCCGTCAAGACCATCACGCGCGAAGACCTGCTGGCGTTTCAGCAGACCTGGCTGCGCCCCGACAATCTGGAGATCTTCGTGGTTTCCGATCGTCCGCTCGCGGAAATCCAAGCTGAGCTCGATCGGCATTTCGGCCAGTGGCAAGCGCCCGCCGCACCGAAAGGGGTGAAGCAATTTTCAGCTCCGCCGGCGCGTCCGACGAGCCCGCGGATCGTGCTGATCGACCGTCCGCAGTCGCCGCAATCGGTGATCGTCGCGGGGCAGATCACTCCGGTCGACCCGCGCAGCGACATCACCGCGCTGCAGAGCGCCAACGACGTGATCGGCGGTAACTTCCTCGCCCGGATCAACATGGACCTGCGCGAGACGAAGGGCTGGTCGTACGGCGTCCGCGGGAGCGTCACGGTGAACGAGCGCGTCGTTCCCTATATCGTCAGCGCGCCGGTCCAGGCCGACCGCACGGGCGACTCCATCGCGGCGCTAGCGAGCAACTACCGCGACTTCCTGACCGTCAAGGGAACGACGGACGAGGAGCTTGCGCGGACGATCGCCAACAACATCCAGCAGCTTCCCGGCCGGTTCGAGACTTCGTCGGCGGTGCTGCAGGGGATGATCACCAACGATCTGCTCGGGCGTCCCGACAATTATTACGAGACGCTGGCGCCGCTCTACCGCGCGCAGACCCGGGCGACGTTGGACCAGGCGTTCCGCGGCGCGATTGCGCCGGAAGGCTTCGTCTGGGTGGTCGTCGGCGATGCGGCGAAGATCCGGCCGCAGCTCGAAAAGCTGAAGATGCCGATCGAGGTCATCCAGCCGCGGTAAGCAGGAGCTGCCGAGCATAGCGAAGCGGTCGCCGAAGCGACCGTTAGCTACGCGAGAGACAGCGAATGCCGGCCGGCGCGCGAGCGAGCGGCTTAAGCCGCGCTGCGAGACGCGTCTGACGTCACGGGATTCACTCCCGTGACGGCCCTACTCGCTAATGCCGCAATGGGTGGAAAGCTGCCCTTGCCGTGGAGCCCGGGTCAAGCGACGACCTTGCACGAGCCGGCGCTTTGTCACCATCATGCGAGGAAGTCAGGGGAGCAGATCGATGGTTATAAGCCGACACGCGGTGCTTTTGTGCGGGTTCGTCGCGACGGCGTTGGGTCTGGGGTACATGGCAGCTGGCGGAGCGCCTGTAACATACCTCGTGATGAACGCGGCCGCGTTTGCCATCGGGCTGGCTTCAGTGGCGATTCTGTCTCAGCTACGATTGCGAGTGAGCGCAGGTGCGATCTGCCTGGGCCTGGCTGCCGTGCTTATGACGACCTTCTTGCTCGGAACTGCCGTGGAAGGCGCAACGCGCTGGATGCGTGTCGGCAATATCACCGTGCAACCGAGCTTCGCTCTGCTCCCGGTTTTGACGCTCACCTTCGCAAGTGCGCGTAATTGGGCTGGAGCGATTGGCGTTGCGCTGGCCGCACTGGTCCTCGCGCTCCAGCCTGACCGGGCAATGAGTGGGGCGCTGGCGGCGGGGGTTCTGACGCTGGCCGTCATGCGGCCTGATTCGCGCACCCTGACGGCCCTGTCTGCTGCCATCGTGGGCTTTGCGACAGCCATGATGCGCCCCGATACGCAAGGGGCGATGCCATTCGTCGATCGCATTCTCATGACGTCGTTCGATGTGCACCCGGCGGCGGGCATCGCAGTAATTTCCGGATCGTTCATCTTGTTGATACCGGCCGTCGTCGGCCTGCGAAAAAATCAGGCAGCGGCGACCAGCCACGCGGTCTTTGGCGCTGTGTGGATCGCGCTCATAGCTGCGGCCGCGCTAGGCAATTATCCCACGCCGCTGGTCGGTTATGGCGGAAGCGCAATCCTTGGCTACCTGCTGTGCTCGGTCGCACTTCGAAATGGATCCGCAACTCTGACGACCAGCGGTGACCGAACCGCCACGCAGGGACGAGGCGGAGATCGTGGCGGATTTTCCATGAGGCCCGTCTAAGCGAATCTAATGTCTGCAATGGGTCGAAGGGGACATGGACGCCCGTCAACATTATCGCGGTGCGCCGGATAGACCTCAGGAGCGCCCCGTCATCAGCGGTCCCTCTGGGGGCAGAGGGAATTCGAGTGGAGCGACATCGGCGCCGGGATAGCCCTCGGTCACCTTGTCGTAGATCGCCAGGCCGACCGGGCTGTAGGTGATCGCCTGCGTCAACAGGAACGAGCCGACGATCGTGCCGATTCCCCACTTCCAGGCCGGATGCGCCCTCCCGTTGCGCCGGATATCCGCCCACACCCCGGCGAGCGGGAACAACAGGGTCACGGCGTAGGTCGCCTCCCACGACCAGGGCTGCATGAGCGGCAGGGGCAGCAGCCGGCCGAAGGCGGGAGCAAGCAGGATCGTCATCCCGCAAAAGTGGAGACGCCGGTGCCAATCGGTACGCCGCCGAAGGAGGACCGCCGCGGTGGTCAGTCCGGCGAAGGTCAGCACCGCGACGGGATCGAAGACTAGGAACTGCACGGGCTGGAAGAAGAAGGGAACGGTACCGGCGCGAACCATCGCAACGGTCACGACGAACCCCGAAACGACCATTGCCAGCATCCACCCAACGGCGAGCCAGCCGAGCCGCCGGTGCAGGTGGACGCGATCCGTGGCGACGAGCACGTTCTGCGTCAGGTAGATCGCGACCCAGCCCATGAACAGGACGGCATGGAAGTGGACCCGCACCGGCGAAGCGAAGGTCGAGCGACCCATCGCGAGCTGGAACGAAAAGCCGGCGACGATGACAAGAGTCATGACGATTGCGGCGCGCAGGAAGAAGCGCTCGTCGCCGGTTGAGATAGAAGACGGCTGTTCGACTAGAGTCGCCATTCGATGTCCCCCTGGTGCTCGGTCGGTTCAACTTTACGCTTGGCGTGTCCTTACGCCAATGACTGCATTGGGTAGAAAGCGGGCAATCAGAGCCGCATCATGCCCTTGCGCGGGACCGGCGTTCCGAGCGTCTCCCAGGTCAACGGCGCTCCGGCGTCGAGCAGGGCCTGGCGTCGGCCCTTGATGTCGACGGCGCGCTGGATGTCCTCGAACTTCTTGGTCGAGGCGAAGGCCTCATGCGCGAGCGCCCGGGTGACGAAGGCGGCAACGCGCGGCCAGCGGTCCGCGTCGGGCTCGAAGCCGGCATAGGCCGCGTTGCGGAAGAAGCTGGCGATGGCGATGTCGGCGAGGCCAAACTCGCCGAACAGCCAGCCGTCCGCGGGAAGCTCGCCCTCCAGATAGTCGAGCGCCTCGGGCGCGTCCTCGGTCAGCACCTTGGCGATCCGCTGCTGGTCGCCGGGCTCGCCCCAGACGGCGGGATGGACGACCTTCTGGTAGAACAGGCCCCAGATGAAGAGGTCGCCGAGCCGCGTGTCGGCGAACTCCTCGAACCAGCGCGCGCGGGCGCGGTCCTTCGGGTCGGCGGGAAGCACCGGGCGCTGCGGATAGGCCTCGTCGAGATAGGCGCAGATGACCGAGGAGTCGCTGGTCGAGAAATCGCCGTCGACGAGGACGGGGATGCGGCACAGCGGGCTCAGGCGGCGGAACTCGTCATTGCCGAAGAAGGGCGTGATCGGGTCGATCTCGTAGGCGAGGCCCTTGAGGTGGATGACGCCGAGCACCTTGCGGACATAGGGGCTGACGAAGCTGCCGATGATCTTCATCGCGCCGCCGTTCTACCGCAAGGTCAGCCGCGTGACATGGCCCATCTTGCGGCCCGGACGCGCTTCGCCCTTGCCGTAGATGTGGAGGTGTGCGCGCGGGTCGGCGAGCAGGCGTTCCCAGTCGTGGATCTCCCCGCCGATGAGATTGTCCATCGTGACCGACACGGCGGCGATCTCGGTCGAGCCGGGCGGAAGTCCGCAGATGGCGCGGATGTGCTGCTCGAACTGCGAGGTGAAGGCGCCTTCGATCGTCCAGTGGCCGCTGTTGTGAACGCGCGGGGCGATCTCGTTGACGACCGGCCCGTCGGCGCTGGCGAAGAATTCCGCTGTCATTACGCCGACGTGGCCGAGCGCCTCGGCGATGCCCGCCGTGGCGGCGCGCGCCTCCTCGACCTGAGCGGCGATGACGGCGCTCGACGGGACGCTGGAGGTTCGCAGAATGCCGTCGCGGTGGACGTTGTCGGGGCTGTCCCAGAAGGTCGTCCGCCCGTCCGCCCAGCGTGCGACGATGACCGAGAATTCGGCGGCGAAGTCGACTCCCGCCTCGGCGACGGCGGGCTCGCGGCCGATGGCATCCCACGCCGCTTCGGCTTCGTCGGCCGAGCGGATCCAGGCCTGGCCCTTGCCGTCGTAGCCGTAGCGGCGGGTCTTGAGCACGACGGGGAGGCCGAGGTCCGAGACTGCGGCGCGGACATCATCGAGGGAGGCAACCGCACGCCAGGGCGCGACGCGGGCGCCGGTCGATTCGATGAAGCTCTTCTCCTCGGCGCGGTCCTGAGCCACCGCGAGCGACTTCAGGCCGGGACTGAGCTTGCCGCCGAGGACGCCGAGCGGTTCGACCGGAAGATTTTCGAACTCATAGGTGGCGACATCGACCTTTCGGCCAAAGGCTTTAAGCGCCTCCTCGTCATCGTAGGCGGCGCGCGTGAACTGAGCCGCGACGTCCGCCGCGCAAGGCTTTTCGTGCGGATCCAAGACATGGCATCTGTAGCCTAGCTGCGCGGCCGCCATCGCCAGCATCCGGCCGAGCTGGCCGCCGCCGATGATGCCGATCGTCGAGCCGGGCGGAATCATTCGGGCGATTCGGCCACCGCGCTGGTCTGCTCCTCGCGATAGCGTTCGACGCGCTCGGCCAGCTCCGCATCGTTCGAGGCGAGGATCGAGGCTGCGAGCAGGCCGGCATTGACCGCCCCGGCGCGCCCGATCGCGAGCGTCCCGACCGGGACTCCGGCGGGCATCTGTACGATGGACAGCAGGCTATCCATGCCCTTCAGCGCCTGGCTTTCGACGGGGACGCCCAGCACTGGCAGGCTGGTCATCGATGCGGCCATGCCCGGCAAATGGGCCGCGCCTCCGGCGCCGGCGATGATGAGCTTCAGACCGCGCTCCTTGGCGGATGAGGCATAATCGTAGAGTCGTTTAGGTGTGCGATGGGCGGAAACGACCTTCACCTCATGCGCGACTCCGAGCCTGTCGAGCGTTTCGGCAGCGTGGCGCATCGTCTCCCAGTCGGAGCTGCTGCCCATGATAATCCCGACCAGAGGCTGCGACATTTTCCCCCGTACGTCCTTCGGCCACAGAAGCTGTGCCGTTTAGGAACATGGACTCTGACGCGCAACGGCTCCGGCATTTCAACTGTCACCGATTCGAGTTATGTTGCGCTGAGCAAAGGGGAATCTCGGGCCGCCATGGAAGATGTGGTCATCAACGTGACCGATCCTGACACGCTGCTTG
>DASUVP010000313.1:0-7509 GCA_036378895.1 Sphingomicrobium sp. | reverse complement strand
GGGCCTCATCGACATGGAAGCGATGTTCGACCTGCTCGACACGCCTACCGAGGTAACGGACAGGCCAAACGCCCCGGCGCTCGAAGTGAAGAGCAGCCACGTGCGCTTCGACAATGTGCATTTCGGCTACGAGCCCGACCGCGAGATCCTCAAAGGGGTCACTCTCGACATTCCGGCCGGCTCCAGCCTCGCGGTCGTCGGCCCGTCCGGCGCGGGCAAGTCGACGCTGGCGCGGCTAATGTACCGCTTCTACGACCCCACCTCCGGCCGGATCATGATCGACGGCCAGCCGATCGCGGAGGTCGCTCAGCGCTCGCTTCGTTCGGCAATCGGGATCGTCCCGCAGGACACCGTCCTGTTCAACGACACGATCGGCTACAACATCGCCTACGGCCGCGGCGAAGCCTCGTCGGCCGAGATCGTGGAGGCGGCGAAGGGCGCTGCGATCCACGATTTCGTCGCCGCTCTTCCGCAGGGCTATGACTCGATGGTCGGCGAGCGCGGGCTCAAGCTTTCCGGCGGCGAGAAGCAGCGCGTGGCGATTGCCCGCACTTTGCTGAAGAACCCGCCCATCCTCGTGCTCGACGAAGCCACGAGCGCGCTCGACAGCCGCACCGAGCAGGCTATCCAGGAAACGCTGGAGCGGATTGCGCAAAGCCGCACGACGATCATCATCGCCCATCGCCTGTCGACGGTCGTTGGGGCCGACCGCATCGCGGTGCTCGACGATGGGCGCGTGGCCGAACTGGGCACGCACGAGGAGCTGCTCGCCCACGGCGGCCTCTACGCCGACCTCTGGTATCGTCAGGCGGCGGAACGCGTGGCCGAAGAAGCAGCGGAAGCCGCCGAATAGCTTCGACAAGAGCAGCCCGCGCTTTAAGGATGTGATCCGTGAGTAGCGTTCAGGACATCCTCCACACCATTTTCGGCTTCGACCATTTCCGCGGGGTCCAGGAAGAGGTCGTCGACCGCATCCTCGCGGGCAAGCACACGCTCGCGGTCATGCCGACGGGCGCCGGTAAGTCGCTCTGCTACCAGCTGCCGGCAGTCGCGCGCAGCGGCACCGCCTTGGTCATCTCGCCGCTCATCGCGCTGATGCACGACCAGATCCGCAGCGCGGATGCGATCGGGCTTCGCGCGGCGTCGCTTACCTCCGCCGATGCCGACCGCGAGGAGACCGTCCGGCGGTTCAAGGCCGGCGAGCTCGACCTGCTCTATGTCGCGCCCGAGCGGGCGACCGGTGAGGCGTTCCGCCGCATGGTCAGCCGCGTTGACCTGTCGCTGATTGCCATCGACGAGGCGCATTGCGTCAGCGAATGGGGGCACGACTTCCGGCCAGACTATCGCCAGCTGCGACCGCTCCTCGACGAGAACGGCGATGTCCCACGGCTCGCGCTCACGGCGACGGCGGACAAGCGAACCCGCGACGACATCCTCGTCCAGCTCGGCATCGGCGAGGACGGGCTGGTCATCGCCGGCTTCGACCGGCCGAACATCCGCTATCACGTCCGCCCCCGCGACGGCCTCGCCGCGCAATTGAAGGCGCTTCTCGCGGCCCAGCCCGGTGCCGGGATCGTCTACTCGCCCAGCCGCGACAAGGCGGAGCGCATTTCCGAGCAGATCGCTACCACCGGGCGGCCGTCGGCGCCCTATCACGCCGGCCTCGACCCTTCGGTCCGCGCCCGAAACCAGGCCGCGTTCGTCGGTTCGGAAGAGATGGTGATCGCCGCAACGGTCGCGTTCGGAATGGGGATCGACAAGCCCGACGTGCGCTTCGTCGCCCATGCCGGAATCCCCAAGTCGATCGAGTCCTACTACCAGGAAACGGGTCGCGCCGGCCGCGATGGCGAGCCGGCGGAAGCCTGGCTCTTCTGGGGCGCGGAGGACTTCGCCCGCGCCCGGCAGCGGATCGAGCAGGAGGTCGAACCGGACCGCCGGGCCGGCGAGCGCGAGCGGCTCAATGCGCTCGCCGCCTTCGTCGAAACGCCCGCCTGCCGCCGCGCGATCCTGCTTCGCCATTTCGGCGAGGATCCTCCCGAGACCTGCCGCAATTGCGACAATTGTCTCGACCCGCCGAAAACCATCGATGTGACCGAAGTCGCACGCAAACTGCTGTCGGCCGCGTTCCGGACGGAAATGCGCTTCGGGGTCGGCCATCTCGCCGACGTCCTCGCCGGCAACGACAATGAGAAAGTGCGTAGCTTCGGCCACCACAAATTGTCGGTCTTCGGCATCGCCGATTCCGATGAACTCCAACTGGTCCGGCCGGTGGCACGGGCCTTGATCGCACGCGATGCATTGCGCGCCGATGCGTATGGCGGACTGAGTTTCGGGCCCGGCGCCAAGCCAATTCTGAAGGGCGAGCAGGAATTGAGCATCGCCGTTCCGCCTCCACGCCGGCGAGCGAGCCGGAGGCGCCAGGAAGGTCCCGCCGATCCGATGTTCGACGCCTTGCGCGAGGCGCGCCGGAAGCTCGCGTCGGACGCCGGGGTCCCGCCCTATGTCATCTTCCACGATTCGACGCTGCGCGAGATTGCGGAGAGCAGGCCGCGAAGCCTCGGAGAACTTGGCGCGGTCCAGGGGGTTGGTGCAGTGAAGCTCGCCCGCTACGGCGAAGCCATGCTTGCCGCCGTCGCGGCTGAAGAGGAACGATCGGATGCGTGAGCTCGATGACAAGGTGCTGGTGAGCGGCCAGATAAGCCCCGGCGACATAGCCGCGCTCCGCGAGCAGGGCATCACCATGATCGTCAACAACCGGCCCGACGGCGAGGAGCCGGATCAGCCTCTCGGACTCGAGATCGAGGAGGCCGCCGCCGCGGCTGGTATCGACTATCGCTCGATCCCGATCATCCGCGGCATCGGGCCGGCGGATGCGGACGCCATGCAGGACGCGATCAAGGCCACCAAGGGCAAGATGCTCGCCTTCTGCCGGAGCGGTACGCGCTCGTCGCTCGCCTGGGCGCTGGCCAAGAACGACGAAGGCATGCCTCGCGAGGAGATCGAGCGGCGGCTGGCTTCGGCCGGCGTCGATCCGACACCGATCGCGCATCTGCTCTAGGGAGCGCTGAGGAGAAGCCGCCGGGCTTCAGCCAGATCTTCCTCGATCACCATCAGTCGGATCGGCATCATCGGCCCCCAGCCGTAGCTGTTCATTTCGGCATCGAAGAGCACCGCGTCGATCCCGTCGGCTTCGAGGTTCAGCCGGGCGAGCTCAGCCTCGATGCGATTGTCGAAACGGGCAAGCTCGACGAGGCTCATCTCACCACGGCACCACATCGCCCGCCGCGAGTTCAGCCGGGCGCGGGGCGCGTCCGAGAATGCGGTTGCGGTGCGGGAAGCGGCCGAAGCGCTCGATCACGTCGTGATGTTTTTGCGCATAGCCGAGCTGATAATCGTCATTGAGCGCGGTGAAGAGCTGCAGCGACTGCTTCTGGTCACCGAGGTTCTCGCTGTGCTGGAACGGCATGTAGAGGAACGGGCGTTCCTTCACCTCCAGCCGGTCATCGAACCCGCGATCCACTGCCCCTTTCGCGATCGCGAGCGCCAGATGGTCGGTCGCGAACTGCTCGGCGTCGCCGCGGAACATGTTGCGCGGGAACTGGTCGAACAGGATCACTGCGGCCAGTGCGGTCAGGGGATCGCCGAGAAAAGACTCGACCGGCAGCCGTCGTTCCTGCGCCCAACGCTGTTTGAACCGCTCGCGGATTTCTTCGTCGACCTCCGGATCGCTTTTCCACCATTGCTCGGGCTTCAGCCCAAACCAGTAGGTCAGGACGTCCCGGCGCCAGTCGGTCACGCGGTCGCGGTGCCTCCGACGGTCAGCCCGTCGATCAGCAAAGTCGGCTGACCAACGCCCGCCGGGACCGACTGCCCGCCCTTCCCGCAGATGCCGACGCCCTCGTCGAGCTCGAGGTCGTTGCCGATCCCCTTGATCTTCGTGAGCACGGTTGGCCCGTCGCCGATAAGGGTCGCACCCTTGATCGGCTCGGCGATCCTGCCCCCGCGGATGCGGTAGGCCTCGGTGCAGGAGAAGACGAACTTGCCGCTGGTGATGTCGACCTGCCCGCCGCCGAAGCTCTTGGCGTAGATGCCGTCCTTGACCCGGCTGACCAGCTCGCCCGGATTGTCGTTGCCGGCGAGCATGAAGGTGTTGGTCATGCGCGGCATCGGCGCGTGGGCAAAGCTTTCGCGGCGGCCGTTCCCCGTCGGCTCGACGCCCATCAGCCGGGCATTGAGGCGGTCCTGGATGTAGCCTTTGAGCATGCCGTCCTCGATGAGCACGTTGCGGCGCGTCGGCGTGCCTTCGTCGTCGATAGTCAGCGACCCGCGGCGCTGCCCGATAGCTCCGTCGTCGATCACCGTCACTCCGGGAGCGGCGACGCGCTCGCCGATGCGGCCCGAAAAGGCCGACGTGCCCTTGCGGTTGAAGTCGCCTTCAAGGCCGTGGCCGACCGCCTCGTGAAGCAGGACTCCGGGCCAGCCGGGACCGAGCACGACGGGCATTTCGCCTGCCGGGGCGGCGACGGATTCTAGGTTGGTCAGCGCCTGCGCCAGCGCGATGTCGATCGCCCGGTTCCACGTCTCCGGCTTGAACAGATCGTCGTAGAGATAGCGCCCGCCGAGGCCGTGATAACCCGTCTCGCGCCGGTCGCCGTCCTGCGCGACGATCTGCACGTTGAGCCGGACCAGCGGCCGGACGTCGTGCGCCACGAACCCGTCCGCGCGGACGATGTCGATCACGCTCCAGCTCGCGGCGAGCGATACGGCGACCTGGGCGACGCGCGGGTCGCGGGCGCGCGCCGCGGCGTCGATCTGCTGGCAAAGCGCGACCTTCTGAGCGAACGGAATGGCCGAAAGCGGGTCGTCCGCGCCGTACATCGCCTGGTTGGTCCGCGGCGGCGGAGCCGCGGGACGGCCCTTCGCCGGGTCCAGCAGCTTCAGCGTCGCGGCGGCACGGTCGATCGCCGCGGCGCTGATTTCGTTCGCATGAGCGAAGGCGGTCGTTTCGCCCGCGACTCCGCGCAGGCCGAAGCCGGAAGCCGTATTGTAGTCGGCGGTCTTCAGCCGCCCGTCATCGAACCCGAATGCCTCGCTCGCCGAATATTGGAGATAGAGCTCGCCGTCATCGCAATGCGCTAGGTGCGTTGCCGCAAGCCTTTTAGCCTCGTCCGGCTCCAGCGCGCCATCGCGGTAGAGGAACAGGCGCGGATCGGTGATCAGGGTCATTTGCCAGATATAGGCTCGTGGCCTGTTCGCGCCACCCCGGACGTCTTAGTCTTTCTTGTCGGCAGGCCCGCCTTCGAGGACGAAACGGCGGTCGCAATAGCCGCATTCGACGAAGCCCAGGTCCGGTTCCATGCGAAGGTACACGCGCGGATGGCCGAGCTCCGGCGCGACTTCGCCGGACCCGTCGCACGCCACCTGGAGGGTCTTCACCCGATAGACTTCGGGCGGCGGCAGTGCGTTCGCGGCCTTGGCGGACTGTTCCATGTACAGCCGGTTAGCAATCGCGCGCGCCGGCTTCAATGAGGCGTTGAAGGACTGGGGTTGCCGCGGCGTTAAGGTCCGCCAGCGCAGCGTTAAGGATATTGGACTTCGACGTCGAACGTTCCGTTGTAGGTTCCCTCGACCTGATTGGCATTGACGAACAGGGTTCCACCAATTGCGAACGAAAAGGCCTCCTGGGCAGCCACGTTGCGGCTGTTGCCGCCACCCGAGATCGTCCAGTTGGACACTGTCATCGTTTCCGTCCCACCTGCTCGGGTAAGCGTGACGGGATTTCGGGGAATGCGGACGAGGACAACGCCTTTCCGGGGTGAAACGGCTTCGAAAAGAGCGGCATAGGGAAACCCGCCAAGCGACACGACGCCGCCCGTCGTGGTCAGGGCATCGGTGTCGGGGTTGATCACCGCAGTGCCGGCAGTCGTCACGCCCAGATATCCGAAATTGAGGTCCTGAAGCCGCCGGACCTGCACCGGGTAAAGGAGTTGGGCTCTGCCCGTCGCGGGCGTTGCCGCACCCACTGGCGCAGCGAATGCGGGCGCTGCTGTCGCAATCGACAGCAGCCCCGCTGCAAGCAAGGTCAGAAGGCGGCCCACACCCATCGCAACCGCCTCGGTAACCCTGTTCCCTCAAGATGCGTCTGACAGACAGGGTAAATGCTGCGTTTACCCAATCGATTTTCCGGCTCGCTTGTCGGTTGGCCACGCTGGCCGCTATGCGCCGGACATGGACGCCTCCGACGCCGCGATCCGGATCGAATCGCTTTCGAAGACCTATGCGACCAAGGGCGTGCCGCCTAAGCGCGCGCTCGATGACGTCAGCTTCGACGTTCCGCGGGGCCAGATCTTCGGCCTGCTCGGCCCCAACGGCGCGGGCAAGTCGACCCTGATCAACATCCTCGCCGGTCTGGTCGTGAAGAGCAGCGGCAAGGCAACAATCTGGGGCTTCGACATCGATGAGCACCCGCGCAACGCGAAGCGCTCGATCGGGATCGTGCCGCAGGAAATCTTGTTCGACCCCTTCTTCACGCCGCGCGAGGCGCTGGAGATCCAAGCCGGGCTCTACGGAATCCCGGCCGAGCAGCGCCGGACGATGGAGTTGCTCGCGGCGATGCACCTCACCGACAAGGCCGATGCCTACGCCCGGACCCTGTCGGGCGGGATGAAGCGCCGGCTGCTGGTCGCCAAGGCCATGGTCCACTCGCCGCCGATCCTCGTCCTCGACGAGCCGACTGCAGGCGTCGACATCGAGCTTCGCCGCCAGCTCTGGGCCTACGTTCGCGAGCTCAATGCCGGCGGAGTCACGGTCGTCCTCACCACCCATTATCTCGAGGAAGCCGAAGAGCTGTGCGACCGCATCGCGATCATCAACCAGGGGCAGGTCGTCGCCAACGAGCCGACGCGCGAGCTCGTCGCCAAGGCCCAGGAGAAAGCGGTCGTCGTTACCTTCGACCATGACATAGAGAGCGTACCGTCGAACGCCTGTTTCGAGGACATCCGCCTCCTTGACGAGCGGACGATCGAGATCACCTTCCGCAAGGACAAGGTCAACGCCGGTCAGGTGCTCGCGGCGGTCCAGCGCGACGGCTTCGCGATCGTCGACGTGCGCACTCGCGAGCCCGATCTCGAGGACGTGTTCCTTAGCCTCGTGAGCGACAAGGCCGCATGACCGCGACGGCGGACGTCCTCGTCGTCGGCTCCGGCGCCGCCGGCCTCACCGCCGCGCTCAACCTCGCCGAGGACCGCGAGGTGGCGGTGATCGCCAAGGGCGCCCTGGGCGAGGGCGCTACCGGCTGGGCGCAGGGCGGCATCGCCGCCGTGTTGGAAGAAGGCGACAGCTTCGAAGCGCATATCAACGACACGATGATCGCCGGCGCGGGCCTCAACGACCGCGACGTCGTAGAGCATGTTGTCGAATCCGCGCCCCAGGCGATTGCCCGGCTCGTCGAGCTTGGGGTGCCGTTTGCGACCGAAGGCGACGCGCTTCACCTCACCCGCGAAGGCGGAC
>DASUVP010000312.1:0-4147 GCA_036378895.1 Sphingomicrobium sp. | reverse complement strand
CTGGTCGGAAGCAGGCGAATGCGGAGTCGCGTTTGATTGCCCTTTGGCTCCCGATGAGGAGCAAGTCCTTCGCCAAAGAGTGGCAGATGCGCATGGTCTGCCGCCGGACATCAAAGCTGCCTATGACAACTGGGTCGCCGGCTGTGGGCGGTAGCAAGCCGATCTGCCTTAACCGTTGATTTACACAAGCAACAGATGCCATCCTTCCGGAACCGAAACAAGGTTAAGCCGTTGAATTGCCGCGCCTGTGTCGAGCCGAGGAGTGTCGACCTCGGCGGGCGCAATAAACCGGATGCGATGCCGTAGGGATCCATCCGGTTCCAAGCGGTCCAGTCCGGCCCCCCTGGCTGGGCCGCTTTTCAGCCACGAGACTCGTGATAGACTGCCGCATCCGGCGTGGGTGTGGGCCAAAGGTCTGGGGGGACCAGTGGCGTATTACCGGCTCTATTTCCTGGACGGGTTCACCGGCCACATCGATCATTTCCGAGAGTTTCACGCCGAAAGTGATGATGCTGCGATCGCTTATGCCGAGGATGCTCTAGGCAGCAGGCCAATGGAGCTGTGGTGTCAGCATCGCAAAGTGATGCATTGGGACGGCATTCGACCAGAGCCGCCCACCAAATGACTCCTCGTAAGCCTAATGTCCGCTTTGGGTCGAAAGCGGACATTAGGGACACGGCGAAGATCGGAGAAAAGTGCGCGTTAGTCTGACAGCACCGCCATTCTTCTCATTCGCATTGAGCCATGAGCCGCCATCTGCTTGATGGCGCCGTGGCCAGCGCGTGGAACTTCGCGATCGATCGTGGCGGAACGTTCACCGATGTGATCGCCTGGAATGGCGAGGGACGGTTCCGAACCGAGAAGTTGCTCTCCGAAAATCCGGGGCAGTATGCCGACGCCGCGATCGAAGGCATCGAGCGGATCATCAAGGCCGAGCGCGGCACGGTCGGCGAGGTGCGGATGGGGACGACGGTTGCCACCAATGCGCTGCTCGAGCGGAAGGGCGCCCGGGTGGCGCTCGCGATCACGCGTGGCTTCGGCGACGCGCTGCGTATCGGATACCAGGCGCGGCCCGAGATCTTCGCACGGCATATCGTCCTGCCTCAGCAGCCGTACGAAGCCGTTGTCGAAATCACCGAGCGCGTGGGTGCGGACGGCGAGGTCGTGACTCCGCTGGACGAGGATCGCGCCCGCTCCGACCTGAAACGCGTTCGCGAGAGCGGTATCGACGCGCTGGCAATCGTGCTGATGCACGGGTGGAAGTTCACTGCCCATGAGCGCCGCATTGCGGAGATCGCACGCGACCTGGGCTTTGCTCAAATCTCGGTGAGCCACGAGGTCGCGCCGCTGATCAAGCTGGTCGGACGCGGCGACACGACGGTGGTCGATGCCTATCTGTCCCCGATCCTGCGCCGCTACGTCGAGCGGGTCGCGGGCGGGCTGCCGGGCAGCGCGAAGCTTCAGTTCATGCAGTCCAACGGCGGGCTGACGGATGCCAGCGCCTTTCGCGGGAAGGATGCGATCCTCTCGGGTCCGGCGGGCGGCGTCGTGGGGATGGTCGCATCCTCGAACGAAGAACGACTGATCGGCTTCGACATGGGCGGCACATCGACCGACGTGTCACACTACGCCGGCCGCTACGAGCTCGCCGACGAAAGCACAGTCGCGGGCGTCCGCATCCGTGCGCCGATGATGCAGATCCACACGGTCGCGGCTGGGGGTGGGTCGATTTGCCGCTTCGACGGCATGCGCTTCCGGGTGGGACCGGAGTCTGCAGGCGCGAAGCCGGGGCCGGCTTGCTATCGCGGCGGCGGTCCGCTGACCGTTACCGACTGCAACCTGTTCCTCGGACGGATTGTGCCGGAGGAATTCCCGGCGGTGTTCGGCCCCCACGGGAATGAACCGCTCGACCCCACCGCGTCGGAAAAGCGCCTGCGGGAGGTCGCAGACCAGGTCGAGCAAGCGCTCGACCGCCGGATGGATTTGGCCGAAATCGCCGAAGGCTTCCTGCGGATCGCCGTCGGCAACATGGCCAATGCGATCCGCAAGATCTCGATCGCCCGCGGCCATGACGTCACCCGCTACACGCTTGCTTGTTTCGGCGGAGCGGGCGGGCAGCACGCCTGCCGCGTAGCCGATTCTCTGGGGATAGAGCGCATCCTGATCCACCCGCTTGCAAGCCTGCTGTCGGCCTATGGCATCGGACTCGCCGACGTGAAGGCCATCCGCGAAGCGGGCGTGGTGAAGCCGCTGAGCGAGGATTTCTCGAGTACTCTGAGCGCGCTCGAAAGAGCCGCCACCAGTTTGCTCGTCGATCAGGACATCGATCCTGACCAGGTCGAGCTCCAACGGCGCGCCCGATTGCGGCTGGCGGGAAGCGACACGACGCTGGAAATCGAAGTCGCGGCGGAGACGGAGATGCGCGCGGCGTTCGCCGATCTGCACCGGCGCCGCTTCGGCTATGTCGACGAGACGGGCGAAATCATTCTCGATGCCCTGATCGTCGAGGCAGTCGCCGATACCGGCGCGGAGGCGATTTTCGCTCAGCCACATGGCCGCGGGGGCGAAGCGCGCACGGTCGGAGATTGGAAGGTCTTCGCCCGCGAGCGGCTGTCAGCGGACCAACGTGTCGATGGCCCGGCGCTGGTCACGGATCCATCGTCCGTGACGGTCGTCGAGACAGGCTGGCGGGCCGAGCGCGGGGAAGACGGAACGCTCATCCTCTCTCGTTCGTCGCCCGCGCAACGCGCGCATGCAATCGGCACCGACGCCGACCCGGTGATGCTCGAAATCTTCAACAACCTCTTCATGGCGATCGCCGAGGAGATGGGCGTCGCGCTGCAGTCCACGGCGACGTCGGTGAACATCAAGGAGCGGCTCGACTTCTCGTGCGCGATCTTCGACGCGGAAGGTGCGCTAATCGCCAACGCGCCGCATATCCCGGTGCACCTCGGGTCGATGGGCGAAAGCATCCGCACGATCATTGAGACGCGGGGCGGAGCGCGAGACGGGCGCGGCATCAGGCGCGGCGACGCCTATGTGCTCAACGATCCCTATCGCGGCGGAACGCACCTTCCGGACATCACGGTGATCGTGCCGGTGTTCTACGGCGAGGAAGATGCCGAACCATCGGCCTTCGTTGCGGCACGCGGGCATCACGCCGACATCGGCGGGATCGCGCCGGGGTCGATGCCGCCCGACAGCCGCACGATCGACGAAGAAGGGGTGCTAATCGACAATGCGCTGCTCGTCGATGAGGGCCACTTCCTCGAAAGAGAGATCCGCGCAATGCTTGGATCGGGCCGATGGCCGGCCCGGAACATTGACCGCAACATTTCCGACCTGAAGGCCCAGCTTGCCGCCTGCGTGCGCGGGGCGGAAGTGCTCGCTGCAACCGCCAGCGACTACGGCCCCGAGGTCATCGCGGCCTACATGCGGCACGTCCTCGCCAACGCGGAGGAGTCCGTGCGGCGATTGCTCGACCGGCTCGACGACGGCGCATTCGAATATGAGATGGACAACGGCGCACGCGTGTCGGTGAAGATCGGCATCGATAGAGCATCGCGCTCGGCGACGTTCGACTTCACCGGGACGAGCGCGCAGCAGCCCGACAATTTCAACGCGCCCTATTCGATCGTCCGCGCTGCGTCGCTGTACGTCGTGCGCACCCTGGTCGACGATCCGATCCCAATGAACGACGGCTGCCTGCGCCCGATCAGGCTTGTCGTGCCGGACGGCTGCATGCTCGCACCCTCCTATCCCGCCGCGGTGGTCGCCGGGAACGTGGAGACGAGCCAGGTCGTCACCGACACGCTCTTCGCCGCCACCGGCCGACTGGCGCCGAGCCAGGGCACGATGAACAATTTCACCTTCGGCAACGAGCGGCACCAATATTATGAGACGATCGCCGGCGGGTCGGGGGCCGGCCCTGACCATGACGGGACGAGCGCTGTGCAGACCCACATGACCAACAGCCGGCTGACCGATCCCGAGGTGCTGGAAACGCGGCTGCCGGTTCGGCTGGAGCGGTTCGCGATACGGCGCGGCTCGGGAGGAAAGGGTGCGCATCATGGCGGCGATGGCGTGATCCGTGACATCAGTTTCTTGGAACCGATGCGGGCGAACATGCTTGCCAATCGCCGACGTA
>DASUVP010000311.1:0-6148 GCA_036378895.1 Sphingomicrobium sp. | reverse complement strand
GTCAAGCGCGACGGCTTCTACGACGACGCCGCCAACGACACGACGATCAACAACCGCAACCGCATCTTCACCCGCGCCCAGCTGCTGTTCGAGCCGACCGATGCGATCAGCTTCCGCCTGATCGGCGACTATACGTGGCGCAAGGAGCGCTGCTGCGCCGCCGTTTTCGTCAACGACAGCATGAACGACACTGTCGACGGCCTGCTCGACCCGGCGCAGAACAACATCGTCCGGGTGCTCCGCGACCTCGGCCAGAATCTTGCCGCGTTCGACGACGGCTTCGACCGCAACGTCTCGGTCACCCCGGGCCGCGGCTACGACGGCAAGACCAAGGACGGCGGCATCTCGCTCGAAGGCAAGTTCGAGCTTGGCGCTGCCGAGCTCACCTCGATCACCGGCTACCGCTCCTACAGGGCCGACCAGGGCGGCGATCTCGACTATGGGACCGTCGACATCCTCTATCGACCTGACGACGGCACGTCGCCGCGCAAGTTCAAGACGTTCAGCCAGGAAATCCGCCTCAACGGCACCATCTTCAATGACAAGCTCGACTGGCTCGTCGGCGGCTACTACGCCAACGAAGACCTGACGCTGAAGGACCGGCTGCGCTTCGGTAGCCAGTACGGGCAATTCGCGACATGCCGCCTGATCACGGGCAGCCCGCTGGCTGGCGTGTACAGCCCGAGCTCGCCGAGCTGCATCAATCCGGCGCTCCGCCCGAACGTATCGGCAGCGTTTGGGGCCGCTGGCCCGCTCATCCTGAGCGCCATCGACCGCCTCGGCGCCATGAGCGATGTCGGCTCGACCGGCGATACTTACGAGCAGAACAGCCGCAACTGGGCGCTGTTCACGCACAACATCTTCCACGTCACGCCGCAGTTCGACGTGACGGTCGGCCTCCGCTACACCAACGAGCGCAAGAAACTCGACGCGCGCTTCGGCAATGACAACACAGCCTGCACGCTCAACCAGGCCGCGCTTCTGCCCTTGATCGGGAATGCCGCGCTATCTCCGACGATCCAGGCCATCCTCGGCCTCAGCTGCCAGGGCAACAGCACCGCGGAGCTCAACGGCGTTTCGATCGAGGACAAGCGCAAGGAGAACAAGCTCACCGGCACCGGCGTGCTGTCCTACAAGCCGAACGACGACATGCTGCTCTACGCCAGCTACTCGCGCGGCTATAAGGCCGGCGGCTTCAACCTCGACCGGTCGGCGCTGAAGGTCCCGATCTTCACCTTCGCGTCGCAGGGCGGCGCGCAGGCGCTCGTCGGCAGGCTGCAGTTCGATCCGGAAACGGTCGACGCGTTCGAGATCGGCGGCAAATATTCGGCCGGCGGCATCCTCTTCAACTTCGCTTTGTTCCGCCAGGAGTTCAAAAACTTCCAGCTGAACACGTTCGACGGCACGGTGTTCATCGTCCAGAACATCAACGGCTGCGAAGAGGACCTCGCCGGGCTGGACGAGGACCAGTCGAAGTTCTCGACCGCTCCGAACTTCAACCCGAATGCGGCCGCCAGCGGCGCCTGCGACGAGGGCGATGTCGGCTACGGCGTCCGCTCGCAGGGCGTCGAGATCGAGGCGTCCGCGCGCGTGACTCCGGACCTGCGGGTGAATGCCGGCATCACCTATGCCGACACGCGCTATCGTGGCGACCTCGTCGGAACGGACGATGGATCTCCGCTCAACCAGGCGCTTCGCAGGCTTCCGGGCCGCCGCGTGTCGAACGCACCTTCGACGGTCATCACCGGATCGCTATCCTGGACCCCGCCGATCGGCGGAAGCGGCATGAAGGGCCTGCTGTACGTCGACGCCCGCCGCAGCAGCGGGTTCAACACCGGCTCCGACCTGTTCCCGCAGAAGTCGCAGGACGGGTTCACCGTGGTCAACGGCCGCATCGGTGTCACTGGCGCGGACGAGCGCTGGGCACTCGAGATCTGGGCGCAGAACCTGCTCAACAAGAATTACCAGCAGGTCGCTTTCAACTCGCCGTTCCAGGAAGGCGCGGTCGGCGCTCCGTTCACCGACCCGCAGTTCCCGGGCGGACGCCAGATCTTCTCGTCCTTCCTCGCCGAGCCGAGGACCTATGGCCTGACGCTCCGGGCGCGCTTCAGCGCACCGCGAGCGGCTCCGGTCGAAGCGGCACCCCCGCCTCCGCCGCCCCCGCCTCCGCCGCCGGCCACGCAGACCTGTGCGGACGGATCGGTGATCCTGGCGACCGAGGCCTGCCCGGCCCCGCCCCCTCCTCCGCCTCCGCCTCCGCCGGCGCCCGAGCGCGGCTGATCGGGATCAGTTCTTGAGAATGCGGGGCCCGCCAGAAATGGCGGGCCCCTTTTTTAGGCGGCCTTGGCCTCGCCGGTTTCACGCGCGGCTTCGAGCAGCGTCGCGCGAAGTCGGTCGATCTCATCCGGCCCGAGCTTCCACCCGTCGCTACGGGTCAGATAGAAGACGTCGACCGCCCGCTCGCCATAGGTGGCGATATGCGCGGAATGAAGAACGAGCCCGCAATCGTGGATCGCCCGCGCCAGCCCCGCCAGCAGCGCGGGACGGTCGCGCGCGTTGACCTCGACCACCGTCGTCCGGCTCGACGCGCGCTCGGCGATCGCGACGGATGGAGCCACCCGGAACGCCGCGGTCCTGCCCTGGCTCGGCGCTCGCGGAAGCGGCGGGGCGGTCTCCGCGGTCAGCGCTGCCTCCACCGATTTGACCAGCCGGTTACGCAGACGGCGGTCGGAATAAGCGCGGCCCTGCCCGTCCTTTACGAGCAGATTGTCGAGCGCCATGCCGTCGCGCGTGGTGTGAATCCGCGCGTCGATGATGTTGGCTCCGGCGGCGGCGAGCCCGGCGCAGATTCGATAAAACAGGCCCTCGCGGTCGGGCGTGAACACGCTGACCCGCGTCGAGCCGCTGTCCGGATCGTCCTCGGCGACGACGTTCGGCACAGCGTCCCCGATATGCGCCTCCGCGGCGGCGACCTGCCGCGCGTTGGCCAGATGCCATTCGGGCGGCTCGGCGAGCCAATAGCTGTCGGGAAGGCGCTTTGCATGTGCGCGGGCCGCGCTCGCTTTCCAGCCGAGCGCCTTGGCGAGCTCCGACTGCCGTTCCTCGACGAGCTCGTGACGGCCACGCTGCTTGTGCCCAAGGCGCAGCCGTTCCTCCGCGGCTTCGAACAATGTCCGCAGGAGCGCGCGCTTCCATTCGTTCCAGATGCCGGGGCCGACCGCGCGAATGTCCACCACGGTGAGGATGAGCAGGAGCCTCAGCCGCTCGGGGCTTTGCACCTGGCGGATGAAATCCTCGACGGTTTTGGGATCGGCAAGGTCGCGCTTGAAGGCCGTCGCCGACATCAGCAGATGATAGCGGACGAGCCATGACACGGTTTCCGTCTCCGCCGGGTCGAGGCCGAAACGCGGGCCGAGCTTCAGTGCGACCCCGGCGCCGATCTCGCTATGATCGCCGCCGCGGCCCTTGGCGATGTCGTGAAGGAGGACCGCGACATAGAGCGTGCGCCGCGAGCCGATCTGCTTGAACAATGCGGTCGAGAGAGGGTGATCCTGCTTCAGCTCGCCTCGCTCGATCGCCGCCAGAAGCCCGATCGCCCGGATCGAATGCTCGTCCACCGTATAATGGTGGTACATGTCGAACTGCATCTGCGCGACGACGCGGCCGAAGTCGGGAACGAAGCGGCCGAACACCCCCGTGTCGTTCATCCAGCGGAGCACGTTCTCGGGCGAATTGACGCAGGTCAGCACCTCGAGGAAAAGAGCGTTGGCGCGGGGGGCCTTGCGGACATTGTCGTCGATCAGCCTCGCGTCTCGCGCCGCGGTGCGCATCGCGGTGGGATGAATCTCCAGCTGCTCGCGCGCCGCCAGTGCGAACAGTTCGAGTAGCCGGCACGGGTCCTTTGCGAGAAAGTCGTCACCCGGAATCGACAGGCGCCCGCGATCGAGGACGAAACCGGACAGGCGCTTGGGCCGCCGCCGGATGGTCGGGAGCGCGAAACGGAAGCCCTTCTTGCCGAGCTGCTCGTCGAGCTGCGCAAGGAAGATTCCGGTGAGATCGCCGACCGCCTTGGCGTTGATGAAGTAGAATTGCATGAACCGCTCGACCGCGGATTTGCCGGGCCGGTCGGCGTAGCGCATGACCTCGGCGATCTGCTGCTGATGGTCGAAGCCGAGCCGTTCCTCGGCACGCTGGGCGCCGATGTGCAGGTGGCAGCGCACCGCCCAGAAGAAGCGTTCCGCGCGCTCGAACTTCTTGAATTCGGCGGCGGTGAAGAGGCCGACGCGGACGAGGTCCGATGGCTCCTCCACGCCATGCACATACTTGCCGATCCAGTAGAGCGTGTGGAGATCGCGCAGCCCGCCCTTGCCGTCCTTGACGTTGGGCTCGACGACGTAGCGCGTGTCGCCCATCCGGCGGTGCCGCTCGTCGCGCTCGGCGAGCTTGGCGGTGACGAACTCGTGCGCAGTGCCGGAGACGATCTTAGCGCGGAAGCGCTGCATGGTCTGGTCGAAGATCGCCGTCTCGCCCCAGATCGGCCGCGCCTCGAGGAAGGCGGTGCGGACGGTCATGTCGGATTTTGCGAGCGTCAGCAGCTCGGCGATCGAGCGGACCGAATGGCCGATCTTGATCTTGAGGTCCCACAGAAGATGGAGGAAGGCCTCGACCGTCTTTTCCTGGGCCGCCGAGGGCTTCGTCGCCGTAAGGAACATCAGGTCGAGATCGCTGAACGGAGCCATTTCGCCGCGGCCCGTCCCGCCGAGGCCGACGATGGCCATCGGCTCGGGAGGTCCCCCGGCCGTCACGAAATCATAAGCGAGACGGACGAGCTGGTCGTGGAGATAGGCCGTCGCCCGGGCGGCCGCGCGCCCGCGGTCGGGATCGGTGGAAAGGCGGCGCGCGACTTCCGCCCGCCCCTGTTCCAGCGCACCGCGCAGCAGCTTCGCGGCGAAGCCGTTGCGGTCGGGCCCGGCCGGAAGCGCTGCGAGCGCGTCGGCGATTCCCCGCCGGTCGATGATCGCCCGGCGGTCCGCGACGCTTTCGTGAAGACTGCGCATCACTGCTTCACATCTCTGGCCGTCGGCATGGGGTTAATCTAAGTGCCGGTCCGGCACTAAGCCAGCGACAAGGTTCGAGGCGACCATGACTGCACGCAAATCGCGAATCTCCTTCAAAGCCGCTTCGGCCGGAGCAGGCGCCGTCGGCGCCGGCGCGGTTGGGACGCTGGCGTTCGGTTCGCTGGCCCTCGGAGCGATTGCAGTGGGGGCCGTGGCGATCGGTGCTCTTGCGATCGGCCGCCTCAAAGTCGGGAAGGCTCGCTTCAAGCGGATCGAGATCGACGAACTCACCGTTCGCAAGTTGCGCGTCGAGACGGTGGAACAGCTTCCCGGAACAGCGGATGCGGCCGCGCTGGACAGCCCGAGCGACGGATCAAGCCCGTCCGAGCAGGCCCTTCAGGCGATAGAGCGCCTCTAGCGCCTCGCGTGGGCTGAGCCGGTCTGGCTCGATCGCCTCGAGCGCGGCGGCGAGCGGGTCCACGACGGGTTCGGGCCCGGCGACCGAAGCGAACAGCGGCAGATCGTCGAGACCCGCCGCGATTCCGCCGGTCGCGTCCCGGCCCGCTTCGAGCTTCGCCAGCACCGATTTGGCGCGAGACACAACCTTCGGCGGCAGGCCCGCGAGCTTGGCGACGGCGATTCCGTAGCTTCGGTCGGCGGCGCCCTCAGCAACCTCGTGCAGAAGAACCAGGTCGCCCTTCCATTCGCGCGCGCGAACGTGATGCAGCGACAGGCAGTCGAGCCGCCCGGCGAGCCGCGTGAGCTCATGGTAGTGCGTGGCGAAGAGAGTGCGGCACTGCACCTGATCGTGCATCGCTTCGACCACAGCCCAGGCAATCGCGAGACCATCGTAGGTCGACGTGCCGCGCCCGATCTCGTCGAGGATGACGAGGCTCTGCGGAGTCGCCTGGCTCAGGATCGCGGCGGTCTCCACCATCTCAACCATGAAAGTCGAGCGGCCGCGCGCGAGATTGTCGGACGCTCCGACGCGGCTGAACATCTTGTCGACGATCCCGACGGTGGCGCTACTCGCGGGAACGAAGCTGCCCGACTGGGCAAGCACGGCGACCAGCGCGGCCTGGCGCAGGAAG
>DASUVP010000310.1:0-11574 GCA_036378895.1 Sphingomicrobium sp. | reverse complement strand
CCTTCTTCGACCCGAACCTCGCCGTCGCGGGCCAGGACGTCAAAGCGCGCAAGGTGGAGACTCGCCTGACCGTCCAGGTGCTGGTCAACGGCCGCGGGCCGTACAATTTCATCGTCGACAGCGGCGCCGACACGTCGGTCGTCGGCCTGCGGATCGCCAGGGACCTGCAGCTTCCACTCGGCACTCCGGCGATCCTCAACAGCATGACCGCGCGCAACATTGTCGACCGGGTTAAGGTCGACCAGCTCACGCTCGGGACGAGCACCGTGCGCGACCTGCAGCTTCCAGCGCTGCGCGAGGTCGATGTCGGCGGCGAAGGCATGATCGGGATCGACGCCTTGGTCGAGCAGCGGCTGATGATGGACTTCGAAAAGCGCTACATCACGGTCGAGGATGCGCGGGTACCGTTCAAGCGCATGCCCGGCGAGATAGTCGTGATTGCGCGGCGGAACCGGGGCCAGCTGATCCTCACCGAAGTGCAGGCGGCCGGCCTCCAGCTCGACGCGATCGTCGACACGGGGACCCAGATCACCATCGGGAACCTCGCTTTGCGCGACAAGCTGATCCGCCGGAACCGCGAGAAGTTCATAACGGTCCCGGTGATCGGGGTGACCGGCGCGTTGGCCGAACTGCAAATGGCGAAGATCGCCGAGCTTCGGCTTGGCCCCGTGGTCCTCGAGGATGTGCCGATGGCCTTCGCCGACGTGCCTCCGTTCAAGATGTTCGGCCTGTCCAACGAGCCCGCGCTCCTGCTCGGGACAGACCTTCTCGAATCTTTCCGCCGGATCTCGCTCGACTTCCGGGCTCGGAAGGTCCGCTTTCAGCTTCGGCGCTGCAAGCCCCAGGGGATCCTCGTCACCACGTCCCCGGAGACGTTCACGCGCATTTCGGCTACGGCTCCCGACGCTTGTGCGCGATAGGGGGACGGCGATGAAGAAATCGACGCGGGCGTTGATCGGGCTGGCCGTGATCGACGGAGCGCTGGCGCTGGGGACGGCCTGGATGGTGTGGATGACCCGAGCCGGCCAATGGCATGCGCCTGATGAGGCCGAGGCGATCACCACGATAACGTCTACGGCCGGCGGAGCCATCGGCATCGTGACCGCGGTCCTGCTGATGGCCTTCTTCGTGCATCGGAGGGCCGGCAACTAGGCGATGGCGAAGCTTGTTTCGGGCCAAGGCGGCTGCCTGTGCGGGGCGGTCCGTTATTGCGTGTCGGGCGAGCCGGTAGCGACGACGCTGTGCCATTGCGTCTCGTGCCGCCGAGCGACCGGGGGTGTGAGCGTCGCCTGGGCGGTGTTCGACGCGGAAAAGGTCGCGATCCTCCGCGGCGAGGTCCGCGAATACAGCTCTTCGCCCGGCATCTTCTGGGGCAGCTGCTCCGCCTGCGGAACTCTCGTCACCTACCGCCGCGACAGCCGGCCGAACCACCGCGACATCACCACGGCGACGCTTGACGATCCGGGCGCCTTCCCGCCGGCCGTTGAGATCTGGGTCGGCGAGAAATGCGACTGGGAAGTGCTCAACCCCGCTTTGCCGCACAAGCAGCGCAGCTCGCTTAACGAGTAGCGAATCGACGCGAATCCTCGATCATTTCGGTAGCATATCTGCTCGTTTCGCTGGCGTTCACATAGGTTGACCTGAGCTGTCTGCGCCGTTCACCCGCGCAACACGCCGCAAGGCCTAGCGTTTGTTCGCCTTGGTAAGGAGAACATGACGATGAAACGCACCTTCATCCTAGCCGCTGCAACGGCCGCGGCTACTTTGGTCGCGATCGCTCCGGCCAGCGCCCAGCAGTGGCGGTGGAACGAACGCGGCTGGCGCACGGTCGGCTATACCCGTGTCGACGGGCGCGACAGCGATCGCATCCGCCTGCCGGGCGTCACCCGTCAGCGCGAGATCCGGCTGTGCGCGATGAACGCTCCGCTGCACCTGCGCGACTTCGACATCCGCTTCGCCAATGGCGGCCGCCAGGACGTCAACACGCGCGCCGTCCTTCCGGCGGGGCGCTGCACCCGCGCCGTCGACCTTCGCGGCAACCGCCGCGACATCGAAAGCATCCGCCTGCGCTACGAGCCGATCGTGCGCGTCGCGATGCGCCCGGTCGTCCGCGTCCAGGTGCGCGGCTAACGAAGAGGTGAGCGGGCGGATGAGATCCGCTCCAGTTACGGGCCGCGCCGCCTGACCGGCGCGGCCCTTCAACTATCAGCAGCTGCAGTTCTTGCAGGTACAAGGCTTGCAGGTGCAGCCCCGGTGAGCGGCGAGCTTGGCGGCCTGGACCTGCTGCTCGGTCAGATGAGTCATGTTGATTCTCCTCTTGCCCGGAAGTGGGCTCGCCCCATATGGCGTCCGTACCATGGTACGGAATCAAGCGAAAAAATCGGACACGATCGGAGCGCTCGCAAAAGCGGCCGGAGTCGGGGTGGAGACGGTCCGCTATTACCAGCGCCGCGGCCTTCTGCCGGAGCCGCCGCGGCCTCCCGGCGAAGTCCGCCGCTACAGCGAGGAGGACGTCCGCCGACTGAAGTTCATCCGCTCGGCGCAGTCCGCCGGTTTCACTCTGGCCGAAATCGGGGAGTTGCTGCAGCTCAGCGCGGCGGACGATCGCGCAAGAGCGCGGGAGCTTGCGCAGGCGCGGGTAGCGGCCCTGGACGAGAAGATCGCCGAGCTTCGGGAAGCGCGAGAGGCTCTGTCTGGCCTGGCGACCGCCTGTTCGAAGCAGCGCGGCGGGGCCTGCCCGATCCTGTCGGCATTCGAGCGCGCATAGGCGTCAAAAAGGGCGCCCGCACCAGCCGCAGGCGCCCTCTAAAGGTACCCGGACATCAATATCCGTTGGTCGTCGTGTTCTCCGTGTTGCCGGTGTCCATGGTCGAATCGCTCTCGTTGAGCTGATTCATCTGGTTGCCGAGCGTGTCGGCGCCCGCATCGTCGGCCGGCAGGACCGTTTCATTGGTCGTATAGGCGGCGTTCGAATCCGCGTTGTCGGCGTAGGTGTCCTCGCTGCTGCAGGCACCGAGGGCAGCAATGCTGATCGCCGCGCCGAGTCTCATCGTCAGTCGCATTGCGCCTTCCTTCTTCAGTTGGGCGACAAGGCCAAACAGCGCATGAGCGCGCGAATCGGTTCCTTCAGCCGTCAGAGCCCTGGGAAGCTTTGCTTGATCCCGTCGACGATGAACTGTGCCGCCAGCGCGGCGAGGATGACGCCGAGGATGCGCGTGATCATCGCCTCCAGCTTCTCGCCGATCAGCCGCATGATGGCGCCGGCGGCGAGCAGCGAAACCAGGGTGAGGAGGATGACCACGGTGATCGCCGCGAGGACGATGGCGACTTCGCTTGGGCCGTCGGCGCGTGACACCCAGAGCATCGCGCTGGCGATCGACCCCGGCCCCGCGATCATCGGAATCGCCATCGGGAAGACGGAGATGTCCTCGGCCTCCGGAGTGCCTTCGATCGAATTGGCGCGGTTCTCGCGCCGCTGCGTGCGCCGCTCGAACACCATGTCGAGAGCGATCATGAACAGCATCACGCCGCCAGCGATCCGGAAGCTGGCGAGGCTTATCCCGAGCGCTTCGAGCATCGGCCGTCCAAGCAGCGCGAAGAACATGAGGATGGCCCAGGCGATCAGCGCCGCGCGGACCGCCATGGCCCGCCGATGCGCAGCATTGCCGTCGCGCGTCAGGCTGGCGAAGATCGGCGCGCATCCCGGCGGGTCGATGATGACGAGGAACGTCACCAGGGCCGATCCGAACAGCTCGATCATGGGGTCGGCAGGACCTTCTGGTCGAGCACCGTGCGGTAGTCGCGCCCGTTCCACAGCTTCGCCTGGAAATGGCGCTCGCCGGACGCTGCGACCTTCCAGACGTAGATCAAAGTGCCGTCGGCCGACCGGCCCTGTCCGGCGTCCGCCGGCGGCTTGCCGGCGATCCGCGCCGTCGGCTTCGCTTCCTCGCGATATTCGCCGGGAATCTTCTCGCGGCCGGCGCAGCTCGCCCGCTGCACCTTCACCTTTTTCGGAAGAGGCGTGGGGGCGGTAAGCGTGTCGCCCGCGTCATAAGTCCACTGCCATCCGGCCTGCTCGCGCACCCAGACGGTCGTGAAATAGCCGCTCCACTTGCCCGCCGCGGTTGCCCAAGGGCCGCGGGTGATCGCGGTGCGGCCGTCGCAGGACGTCCAGCTGTGCGATGGTCCCCAGACGATCGACTTCGGAGGGTCCTTCTTGCCGGCGAGGAATTCGTGCGCCCAGATCGCCTGCGGGGTGAACATAACCGCCGTGTCGTCGGCATATTTGCGGAAGGCGGTCCACTGGCCGATCCGCCGTGCGTCGCGGGCGAAAGCGCGCTCGGCATCGACGGCTGTCACGGATGCGGCGGCAATGAGCAGTTCCAACATCTACAGTCCCTCCGGATCAGGAAGCCCCGCCCGCCGGTGTGCTGCAACGATCGTGTTGCGTAAAAGCATGGCGATGGTCATCGGGCCCACGCCGCCCGGCACGGGCGTGATCGCGGCGGCGCTTTCGCTCGCCCCGGCGAAGTCGACGTCGCCGACCAGCCGCGACTTGCCGTCCTCTGCGGGAACGCGATTGATGCCCACGTCGATGACGACCGCGCCCGGCTTGATCCAGTCGCCCTTGACCATCTCCGGCCGGCCGACTGCGGCGACGACGATGTCGGCTCCTCGAACTACGTCGGGCAGGTCCTTCGTCCGCGAATGGGCGACGGTGACGGTCGCACTTTCGCCGATCAGGAGCAGGGCCATCGGCTTGCCGACAATGTTCGAGCGGCCGATGACCACGGCGCTCTTTCCGGCGATCGAGCCGAGCTCCTTCTTCAGCAAGTAGAGGCACCCGTAGGGCGTGCAGGGCACCAGCGCTTCGAGGCCGGTCGCGAGGCGGCCGGCGTTGATCGGATGGAAGCCGTCGACGTCCTTAGCCGGATCGATCGCTGCGATGACCCGCGAGGCGTCGATCTGCGTGGGAAGTGGAAGCTGGACCAGGATTCCGTCGACCGCGTCGTCGCGGTTCAACCGGTCGACCAGGTCGAGCAGCTCCGCCTCCGAAATCGTGTCGGGAAGCTTGTGCGCGAAGCTCGCCATCCCGGCCTCGGCGGTCGCCTTGCCCTTGGAGCGGACGTAGACGGCGCTCGCCGGGTCTTCGCCGACCAGGACGGTTGCTAGCCCGGGCTGGCGGCCGGTCTTGCGGGCGAATTCGGCGGCGAACTCCGCGACGCGAGCCCTGACTTCAACGGCGGCGGCTTTGCCGTCGATGATCCTCGCGGTCATGCCGCCGAATAGGCCAGGTCCACGGCGAGCCCGCTCAAGAGCATGCGCAGGATCTGGATGAGCAGAAGGAGCACGAGCGGGGAAAAGTCGATCCCGCCGAAGTCGGGCATCACCTTGCGGATCGGCCGGTAGAGCGGGTCGGTGATCCGGTCGAGCGCTCCGACGAAGGCGCGCAATCCCTGCGAGCTGGTGTTGAGGACGTTGAACGCCACCAGCCAGCTCAGAATCACCTGGATGATAATGATCCAGCCCAGGACCCTCAGGATCAGGTCGGCGACGTTGAAGAGGGCGATCAGCATTGACGGGGCTTAGCGGGCACGCCGCATCGCCGCAATGCGGGCGCTAAGGCGCGAAGCGGTTGGGAAGCGCTTCGGCGAGGATGACAGCGAAGTCGCCTGCCGGGTCGGTCCATTCGGCAATGGGAGTCCAGCCTCCTGCAAGCAGCAGGACGCGGGCGCCGCGCTGCCCATATTTGTGGCTGTTCTCGGTGTGGATCGACGAGCCCTTGGCGAATTCGAAGCTGCGCCCCGCGATGGTGAAGCGGACGTCGCGCGTCGCTACCAGGTGCATCTCGATGCGCGAGAGGATGTCGTTCCAGCGCGCCTCATGGCGGAAGGCGTCCATCGGAATGTCGGCGTCGAGCTCGCGGTTGATGCGCTCGATGAGGTTGAGGTTGAAGGCGGCGGTCACGCCCTTGTCGTCGTCATAGGCCGCTAGCAGGCGCTCGACGGGCTTCACCTTGTCCATCCCGATGAGCAATTGCGCTCCGTCGCCGAGCAGGTCGCGGAAGCTGCGCAGCAAGTCGGTCGCGGTGCGCGGCACGAAATTGCCGATGGTCGAGCCGGGGAAGAAGCCGAGCTTGGGCATGTCCGCAATGCTCGGGGGAAGATCGAACGGACGCGCGAAATCGGCGATGACGGGCTCGACCTTGAGCGAAGGGAAGCGGGCGTCGACCTCGGCCGCGCTCTCGCGGAGATAGTCGCCGGAAATGTCTACGGGCACATAGGCGGCGGGCCGCACCGCGTCGAGCAGCAGCGGCGTCTTGGTGGCCGATCCCGCGCCGAATTCGACGACCGCGGTGCCGGGGGGAACGCGCTGCGCAATCTCGGGCAGGATCTGCTTGAGCAGCGCCGTCTCGGTCCTCGTTGGATAGTAGGCCGGCAGCCGGGTAATCTCGTCGAACAGCTCCGACCCGCGGCGGTCGTAGAGCCAGCGGGCGGGCACCGCGGGAATATACTGCGATAGGCCCGCGAGCACGTCCTCGCGGAAGGCCGGATCCACCCTGTCAGCTGTCTCGAGCAAGCCTCAGCCCCGTATATTGCCAGCGCGAGGCCGGCGGGAAGAAGTTGCGGTAGGTCGCCCGGCTGTGGCCGCGCGGGGTCGCACAGCTCGCGCCCTTGAGGACCATCTGCCCGCTCATGAACTTGCCGTTATACTCGCCGACCGCGCCCTCGGCGGTCGCGAAGCCGGGGTAGGGAAGGTAGGCGCTCCCGGTCCATTCCCAGGCATCGCCGAAGATTCCACCACCGGGTTTCGGCAGAACCGCCTCGGCCCGGTCGAGCTGGTTGCCGAGGTATGGGTCGGCGCTTTCCGCAAAGCTCTCCCACTCTGCTTCGGTCGGAAGCCGCGCGCCAGCCCAGCGGGCAAAGGCGTCCGCCTCGTAGAAGCTGATGTGAGCGACCGGCGCTGCGCAGTCTATCTCGCGCCGGCCGGCGAGCGTGAATGCGCTTCCGTCGCCGCGCCAGTAGAGCGGCGCTTCGATCGCCTCGCGTTGCACCCAGTCCCAGCCCTCGCTGAGCCAGAGCGCCGCCGTCGAATAGCCGCCGTCGGCGATGAAATCGGCCCACTCGCCGTTGGTGACCTTGCGGCTGGCGATCGAATGCGGGGACAGGAAGACGCGATGCCTGGGCCGCTCGCAGTCAAAGGCGAAGCCATTGCCGGTCGCGCCGATCTCGACGATTCCCCTGCGCCCCGGGTGGAAGCTCAGCTTTTCTGTCGCGTAGCAAGTCGGCGGGCCAAGTTCGGCATAGGCGGGTTCGATCGGGTTCTCGGCGAAGGTCGCGAGTATGTCGGTCAGGAACAGCTCCTGGTGCTGCTGCTCGTGATTGATTCCGAGCTCGATCAGGTCGAGCGCCTGCGGCGACAGCCCAGGCAATGCGCGTTCCAGCGCCTCGTCAACCCGCGCTCGCCAAACCCGCACTTCGTCGAGCGACGGGCGGCTCAGCATCCCGCGCTTGGGCCGCGCATGTCGGTCGCCCTCGGCCTCGTAATAGCTGTTGAACAGGAAGGCGAAGCGCTCGTCGAACGGCTCGTAGCCGCGCACGTGATCGCGCAGTACAAAGGTCTCGAAGAACCAGGTCGTGTGCGCGAGGTGCCATTTGGCGGGCGATGCGTCGGGGAAGGGCTGCACCGTTGCGTCGGCGTCGGACAAGGGCGCGGCGAGGTCGAGCGTCAGCCTGCGCGTCGCGAACAGCCGCTCTGCCAGCGAAGCCGCGTCCGCTTGGGGGTTCGCAACGGAATCCGCCCTGGCCATCAATGTTCCCTGCCTGAAACGGGTTCGGCACACAAGTAACAGTTCTCTAAATGTTCCGCCTCGCGGCAGCTAGTCGTGGCGGGTCGCGCCAGGCTTCCAGAGGATGTCACCGCCATTGCTGTTTGCGAGATAACGCGCGGCGACGAAGAGATGGTCCGAGAGCCGGTTGAGATAGGTCAGCGCTATCGGGTTGAGCGACCGCTTGCGTGAAGCCGCGACCGCCTTGCGCTCGGCGCGCCGGACGATCGAGCGGGCCGCGTGGAGATAGGCCGAGCCGCCTTCGCCCCCAGGGAGGATGAAGCTGCGCAGTGGCTCCAGAGTCTCGTTCATCCGGTCGACTTCGGCCTCCAGCCGGTCGATCTGCGCCTGGACGATCCGCAGGGTCATGTCGGTCGGCGCGAAATCCTCGCCGGGGGTGGCCAGGTCCGCGCCCAGGTCGAACATTTCGTTCTGGATGCGCTGAAGCATCGCGCCGACATCCGCGTCGGCTACGTGGAGCACGGCAATGCCGATGGCGCTGTTCGCCTCGTCGACGTCGCCGATCGCCACCGCAAGCGGATCGTCCTTGCCGATACGCGACCCGTCGGCGAGGCCAGTGTCCCCGCCGTCGCCGGTGCGCGTGTAGATTTTGTTGAGGCGGACCATCCGGCGGTCGTCAGCCTCGCGAGGCGCCGGCCACGACCAGGATCAGGATGACGATGATGATCGCGACAGCCTGAAACAGCACACGCTTGCGCATGTAATCCTGCTGCCGTTCGCCGCTGAGGTCCTTGCCCGAAGCCATCGCAATCACACCGCGCACGAGAACGTAGGCGGTCGCGCCCATGGCGAGCACCAGCAGGATGATCAGGATCGTGTTCATGGCCCGCGTCTACTCGTCGCGAAATGCGAAACCAAGCGGAAGCTTGCCGCCGAGAAGGCGGGCTACGAGCCGAGGACCGTCCACGCCCGCTTCGCGCATCGCCGCGAGCGTCGGAGCGAGATCGCGCTTGGCTAGCCGCCTGCCGTCCTCATGCGTGATGAGTGGATGGTGAAGGTAGCTCGGCTCCGGCAGGCCCAGTATCGTCTGAAGCAGTCGCTGGATCGGAGTCGAGGGGCGTAAGTCCGCGCCGCGAACGACGGTCGTCACTGCGCTCGCCGCATCGTCGACGACACAGGAAAGATGATAGCTCGCGGGTGCGTCCTTCCGGGCGAGGATGGCGTCGCCGAATTCCGTTGCTCGCGACGCAAAGCATTGGCCATCCGCCTCCCGCCACGTCGGAAGCGGCGCGAGCTGAAGAGCTTTGGCTGAGTCCAGCCGCCAGCAGTGCGGCGTTGTCGCCCGTCGCTCGGGATCGTCAGGCAAGGGCCGGCACGTCCCGGGATAGCTGGTCGCGGCGTCGCCATGCGGCGCTGTCAGCGACTGCGCGATGTCGGCGCGCGTGCAGAAGCAGGCGTAGACCAGGCCACGTGCGCGCAGCCGGTCGAGCGCGTCCGCATAGGCTTGCGTCCGTTCGGACTGCACGACCACCGGCTCATCCCAGTCGAGGCCGAGCCATTCAAGGTCCGCGGAAATGCCGTCGACGAACTCGGGCCGGCTGCGGCCCTGATCGAGATCCTCGACCCTGAGCAGGAAGCGGCCACCGTTTTCTCTCGCCTTTTCGTGGCCGAGCGCGGCGCTGAAGGCATGGCCGAGGTGCAATCGCCCGGTCGGTGAAGGCGCAAATCGCGTCACAAACATTGCGACTGTGACTCAAAGGGCTCTTGACGGGGAATCCGCAATCTTCGATTCTTCATGCTGTCACATCGGGTTGGCATCCGGTGGGCAACAAGGGAAGACGGGCCCGACGCGACCCATCTCCTCCTTGAGTGCGACAGGGCCGGAGACTTGTTCGTTGCGGGCGGACAGGAAAGGCCATTGCCCGCGCCATGTATCACGCCGATCTCATCCGCCATCCTGAAAGCTGCCCGGCGCTCGTCCTCAACGCCGACTACACGCCCTTGTCCTATTATCCGCTGAGCCTGTGGCCCTGGCAGACCGCGATCAAGGCCATGTTCCTCGAGCGCGTGGACGTCGTCGCCCACTATGAGCGGGAAGTGCACAGCCCGAGCATGGCGCTCAAGCTGCCCTCGGTGATTGCTCTCCGCCAGTTCGTAAGGCCATCGGAATATCCGGCGTTCACGCGATTCAACCTCTTCCTCCGCGACAGGTTCAGTTGCGTCTATTGCGGCTCGCGCAGGGAGCTGACGTTCGACCATGTCGTCCCGCGAGCGCAGGGTGGGCGGACGACGTGGGAAAACGTCACGACCGCCTGCGCTCCGTGCAACCTCAAGAAGGGTGGGCGCACGCCGCGCCAGGCGGGAATGCACATCGAGCGCGAGCCGATCCGGCCGACCAGCTGGCAGTTGCAGGACCATGGCAGGAGCTTCCCGCCGAACTATCTGCACCAGAGCTGGCGCGACTATCTCTACTGGGACGTCGAGCTGGAGGCGTAAGCGCAGCGTTAACCATTCTCCCGTAGCGTCGGGAGGATGAAGGTTTCAGTCTGCAACGCTGTCGACACTGACGAGGCCGAAGCGCCGCGCGTGCTGATCGTGCAGCCGAACCGCAATTATCTGGCGGTGCTCGCGAGGCGGATTACCGAGGGCGGCTATCGCGTGGCGACGGCGGAATGCACCCAGGCGGCGGTCGCCGAACTCCACCGTGTGCAGGTCGACCTCATCCTGTCCGAGCTGAGGATGCAGCGTTCGGGCGGCGTCGAGCTGGTGCGCATGGTCCGCGAGGACCCGGTGCACCGCGACATCCCGATCTTCCTGCTCACCGGCAAATCGGACGCCGAGGGCGCCGTGCTGGCTTATCGGAGCGGCGCCGACACGGTGATCGCCAAGCCGTTTCATTTCGAGGTGCTGATCGCCCGGATCGGGCGCGAGATCGAGCGGTCGAGGTCGCTCATGAAGCTGCAGAACGACAATGCCGCTCTCGATGCCCGGATCGTCGGTCGGGCGATCGAGCTCGGCGAGATGCGCGAGCGCTATCGGGCGAGCGAGGCGGAGCTTCGCCGCCTGAAACGGCTGATCGGCGACGCGGCCTAGGCCCGGCCGAGGAATTCCCGGATCGTCGGGGCGATGTCCTCCCGCTCAAGTGCAAGCGCGAGGTTGGCGATGACATACCCAGCCTTGTCGCCGCAATCGTGGCGGACCGCATCGACCTTTACCGCGTGGAACTTCTGCCTGCCGATGAGCTGGGCCATCGCGTCGGTCAGCTGGATCTCGCCGCCCGCGCCGGTCTCCCCCTTGTCGAGGACCTGCATGACTTCCGGCTGGAGGATGTAGCGGCCGATGACTGCGAGGTTCGACGGCGCATCCTGGGGGTTCGGCTTCTCGACCAGTCCGAGCACTTCGGTCACGGTACCGTCCTGCCGTCCCGGCGTGATCACGCCGTAGCTACCGGTCCGGTCGCGCGGCACTTCCTCAGTGCACAGCATGTTGCCTCCGCCGATCTTCTCCCAGGCGTCGACCATCTGCTTCAGCGCGCCCGGCTTGCCGGCCATCAAATCGTCGGGAAGCAGGACCGCGAACGGCTCGTCGCCGACGATGTCGCGAGCGCACCAAACCGCATGGCCGAGCCCGAGCGGCTGCTGCTGGCGGACCGACACCAGCTCTCCGAAATGGACTCGCGACGGCTGCAGCTGGTCGAGGCTCTTGCCCTTGCCCTTCATGGTCGCCTCGAGCTCGAAAGCCACGTCGAAATAATCGACCAGCGAGGACTTGCCTCTGCCGGTGAC
>DASUVP010000309.1:0-7870 GCA_036378895.1 Sphingomicrobium sp. | reverse complement strand
CAGTCCGCCAGCGGTCCCCGCCTCGTTCCACGGAACGCCGATCAGGAACATGATCGGGGCGAAGATGTAGCCGACCAGTCGCTGGAAGGTCAGGCCCTCGATCCCGACCCAGCCGCCGATGCCGCCGAGCAGCCCATTGGCCAAGGCGACCAGAGCCACGAACGCCAGCACCATCGCACCGACCGCGACCGCGAGCTTGACCCCGGTCTGCGCGCCCTGCGCCGCGGCCATGATGATGTTGGCGGGCTTTTCGCCTTCCTCGAAAGTCTCCGCGACGTCGATCTGGTCATCTTCGGCCACGCCGCCTTCCAGCGGCAGCTCGTCGGAACCCGGAGGGTCGTCGGGCATGATCATCTTGGCCATCAGGATCCCGCCCGGCGCGGACATGAAGGCGGCGGCCAGCAGATAGGGCAGGTAGCTCTCGCCGAGCAGGCTGGCGTAGGCGGCGAGGATGGTCCCGGCGACGCCTGCCATTCCGACGCACATGACGGTGAACAGGCGGGAAGGGGGAAGCGCCGCGAGATAGGGACGTACGACCAGGGGCGATTCCGACTGGCCGACGAAGATATTGGCGGCGGCGCTCAGGGACTCGACGCGGCTGATGCCGGTCACCCAGCCGATCCCTCCGCCGACCCAGCGGACGATGCGCTGCATGATGCCCAGATAATAGAGGATCGCGACGAGGCTCGCGAAAAAGATGATCACCGGCAGAGCGGCGATCGCGAAAGTGTTGGCGAGCGGGTTGCTCTCGCTCGGTCCGAAGAGGAACTCGGTGCCCTTGTTCGCATAGCCCAGGAGGTTGGCGACGCCGTTCGACAGCGACTGGATCCCCGCGCGGCCCCAGCTCGTCCACAGCACGAGCCAGGCGATTGCGGCCTGAAGCGCGAAGGCTGCGCCGACGACGCGCAGGCGGATGGCCTTGCGGTTCGACGAGAGCACGAACGCGATTGCGAGGATCGCGAGGATCCCGGCGATGCTCATCAGACCCTGATTCACTGCGGCGCCCCTCCCCCGGGCCTACCAAACCATGCCTTGCGTAGCGCGCCCTGCGGCTTCGTCCAGCAATTCCAGCGCTTGTTCCGGAGTCGAGGCGACCAGCAGCTGCTCCCGCCGCGAGGCGGACAGGAAGCCGCTCTTGGTCGCATGATCGATGAACTCGATCATCCCGTCCCAGAAGCCGCCGACGTTGAGCAGGCAGAAGGGCTTGGCGTGATAGCCGAGCGCGTTCCAGCTCCACGCCTCGAACAGCTCGTCGAGCGTGCCGATCCCGCCCGGCAAGGCAATGAAGGCGTCGGCGAGGTCGGTCATCTTCGCCTTGCGCTCATGCATGTTGGCGACGTGGAACAGCTCGGTGACTCCGGAGTGCGCGACTTCAAGATCGACGAGCGCAGCCGGAATGACTCCGTACACCTTCCCCCCGGCTTCGAGTACGCTGTCCGCGATCACGCCCATTAGGCCAAGGCGGCCACCGCCGTAAACGAGGTCGACCCCGCGGCTCACCATCGCCTCGGCGGTGGCGCGAGTGGCATCGGCGAACATCGGATTGCTGCCGGGCGCCGAGCCGCAATAGACCGCGATCCGCTTCACATTATTCACAGGCGCACGAGGTCCTTGAGGTTGGCTTCGGGGCGAGCGCCGAAATGCGAGATGACCTCCGCAGCCGCCTGCGCGCCCGCTTCCAGGCAGCGCTGCAGCGGACGCGCTCGGCAACGTGCGGCAAGGAAGCCCGCGGCGAAGAGGTCGCCCGCGCCAGTCGTGTCGACCACCCTGTCGACGGGCGCTGCATTGATCTGCACCCGATTGCCGCGCTCGATCCCCAGCGCTCCCGCAGCTCCGCGGGTCACGACCAAAGTGGAAACGAGTTGCGAAAGCTTGGCCAGCGCCCCGTCGAGATCGGCAGCGCTCGCCAGCAGCAGCGCCTCGTCCTCGTTGGCGAAGAGGACGTCGACCATCCCGCCTTCGATCATCCCGAGCACGCCTTCCTTGCGGCCGGGGATGCACAGGCTCTCCGACAGGGTGAAGGCGACCGTCCGATCCGCCTGGTGCGCGATCTGGGCGGCACGAAGCATTGCATGGCGCGGCCGCTCCGGGCCCCAGAGATAGCCTTCGAGGAAGGTGATCGAAGCGGAGCGGATCATCTGCTCGTCTAGCCGCTGCGGCGTCAGCTCGTGGCTCGCGCCGGGGCAGGTGTTCATCGTCCGTTGCGCGTCCGGCGTCACGATGATCAGGCAGCGGCCGGTCGGCGGGCCTTCCTTCAACGGCGGCGTCTCGAAACGCACCCCGAGCGAGGTCATGTCGTGCGAGAAGATGTCGCCGAGCTGGTCGTCGGCGACCTGCCCGATGAAGCCGGCGTCGAGCCCCAGCGCGGCGACACCCGCCATGCTGTTGGCCGCCGATCCTCCGCTGACTTCGCGGGCCGGTCCCATCGCCGAATAAAGCGCATCTGCCTGATCGGTCGAAAGCAGCTGCATCGAACCCTTGGTCAGGCCGTGGGCTTCCAGGAACGAATCCTCCGCCGTCGCGATCACGTCGACGATCGCGTCGCCGATCGCGACGATGTCCAGGGCCCCGGGGTTCACGGGGGCGTCGCGTAGCGGGCGCTAAGCCGCTCGGTCAATTGCCGTTCTTGAAGTTCGCCGCAAACCGGTTAGGCCAGCGGCCCATGACGACCGAAGTCCAGGCGGCTGCCGATGCGCCGCAACCCGCCGCCGCCCGCGCAATCCGGATGTCGCTGTTCGCTTTCGCTATCTTCTACGGCGGAATGGTGTGCATCGCCGGAGTGCTCGGCAACAAGCAGGTGGCGCTCGGGCCGCTTGCGGTTGAGGCGGGTATCTTCGCCTTCCTGATGCTCGTCGTGACGTCGAGCGCCGTCGCGGAGCTTCATGGGCGGGAGACCGCGAACCGGCTGGTCCTCGTCGGCTTCATCCCGCTGCTCGTCTCGCTCGCGCTCAGCCTACTCGTGCTCGCGCTGCCCGCATCGCCGGAAATGACGCCGGACCGGCTGACGGCGTTCAACACGATCATGAGCGGGACCCCGCGAATCTGGCTCGGCGGCATCCTCGCTTATGGGATCTCGACGCTTCTCAACGTCACGATCTTCAGCCGCCTGAAGGCGAGGGAAGGGGCGAAGCTGCTGTGGCTTCGCGCGGGAATCGCGAGCGTGCTGAGCCAGATCGTCGACACCCTGATCTTCATCACGGTCGCCTTCTACGGCGTCTTCCCGATCGCCGAGCTTCTGATGGGCCAGATGATCGCCAAGGTCGTCCTGTCGGCGCTGCTCGTGCCTCCTGCCGTCTATCTATTCGTGGCGCTCGGCAGGCGGCTCGACGACCAGCGCTAAGGCCGCCCGCCAAGCGCGAAATCGTGGCCTAAAAACAACACTTCGGAGGATTCCGGACTCGGCCAGTTCCTGCTGTCACGGACTCGTCTTAATGCGACCCTAGCGGCGGGGGCCGCGCTCGAAGCGTCTTCGAGACTGTTACATCGTCTTTTTTGTCGGGGATCCACGTGAAGAAATCCATGCTGCTGCGCACGTGCGCGGCCTTCGTGACGCCGGTTGCCGCATTTGCGCTCGCTCCGTCCGTCGCTCTCGCCCAGCAGATCACCACCGCGATCCAGGGGCAGGTCACCAACGAAAGCGGCGCGCCGATCTCGGGCGCCCAAGTGACGGTCACCGACACGCGTACCGGCAACACCCAGGAATATACGACCAACGCGCAGGGCCTGTTCAGCGCGCAGAACCTGACGACGGGCGGTCCCTACACCGTCTCCGCGACGGCGAGCGGCTACCAGGGCCAGACGGTCGAGCAGATCACGACCAGCCTCCAGGGCGCGACCCAGCTGACCTTCAACCTGACCGCGGCGGCGACCGAGGCCGAATCGGCGGCGATCGTCGTGACCGCGGCCCGCGTTCGCGCGACCCAGCTGGAAGTCGGTCCGGGCACCGCCTTCAACACCGAAGTCATGGCCAATGCGCCGTCGTTCAATCGCGACGTCCGCGACGTCATCCGCATCGATCCGCGCGTCAGCCTTGACCGCGAAGACGCGGCGACCGGCGGCTCGGGCCAGGACCGCATCTCCTGCCTCGGCGGCAACGACCGCGCCAACACCTTCACCGTCGACGGCCTCGCTCAGAGCGACCTCTACGGCCTCAACGACACCGGCTTCTCGTCGCGCAGCTCGACCCCGATCCCGTACGATGCGGTTCGCGAGACGCAGGTCCAGTTCGCTCCGTTCGACACCGAATATGGCAACTTCAGCGGCTGCGCGATCAACGTCGTGACCAAGAGCGGAACGAACAAGTTCCACGGCAGCGCCTTCTACGAATATTCGAACGACGACCTGCGCGGTGAAAAGGTCGACGGCCGCGCCGTTGCTCCGGTCGAGGCGGACAAGCGCTGGGGCGTTTCACTCGGCGGCCCGATCCTCAAGGACCGCCTGTTCTTCTTCGGCGCTTACGAAAAGCAGAAGGCCGGCAACTCGCAGGACGACGGCCCTGTCGGCGGCGGCTTCCCCAACGAAGTGCGCGGAGTCACCGTCCAGCAGTTCGACGCGATTTCTCAGGTCCTCAGCCAGGTCTACGGCATCGACACCGGCCCGATCGTCAAGGTTCGCCCGTTTGAGAACGAGCGTCTCTTCGGCCGCCTCGACTGGCAGATCACCGACGACCACCGCCTCGAGGGCACGTATCAGCGTCTGAAGGAATCGACGCTCCGTACCGATGACTTCTTCACCGGCAACTCGCCGCAGGTCACCGGTATGAACACCTTCTACCTGAGCGGCACGGACTCGAAATATTACTCCGGACGTCTCTATTCGACCTGGTCGGACAACGTTTCGACGGAGTTCCGCTATTCGCATGCCGACATCATCGACCTTCAGGATCCGTTCGGCGGCGGCGAGGCGCAGGATGCCAATCCGATCCCGCGCATCATCGTCGGCATCGACAATCCGGCCGGCGTGGGCCTTCCCCCCGACGCGACGATCCTGGCAGGGCCTGGCACGTCGCGCTCGGCCAACGACCTCCAGACCAAGGTCGATCTGTACAAGGCCGTCGCCAACTTCGACAGCGGCAACCATCGCCTGAAGGTCGGCGCCGAGGTCAACCGCGCGAGCATCTTCAACCTGTTCGTCCAGAACGCGACGGGCACCCTGGTCTTCCGCAACCTGACCGACCTGCAGAACGGCATCCTTTCGACCGGTCAGACCGTCGCGGGGGTCTGCACGCCGACGACCACGACGACGCCCGTCAACGTGGTGAATGGCTGCACCTTCGGCGCGTTCGGCAACTTCTCGCGCACCGGCGACGTCAACGACGCCGCCGCGGAGTTCAAGCGCACCATCTACTCCCTGTACCTGCAGGACGACTGGCGCGTGAACGACCAGCTGAACGCCGTCATCGGCGTCCGGATGGACATGTTCGACGGCGGCGGCCCCGACCGGAACCAGAATTTCGTCGACCGTTATGGCTTCGACAATTCGACCGGCTTCCACGACGTCCCGCCGGTCATCCTGCCGCGGATCGGCCTCACCTACGACATGAACGACTTCAGCGTCTTCACGCGCTCGAAGATCAGCGGCGGCGTCGGGATCTTCTCCGGCGGCGACCCGCTCGTGTGGTTCGGCAATGCCTTCCAGAACAATGGCTTCGGCTTCGCGGAGGGCACCACGGCAGCCGCGGCCTGCCAGCCGCAGCCGATTGACGTCGTCGTCAACGGGCAATTCACCGGTCTTCCGCAGTGCTTCCGCCAGAACGGAATCAACCAGGCCGCCCTCGGCCTCGGCGACACCCAGTCGATCGATCCGGACATCCAGATGCCGACCGTCTGGCGCGCCAACATCGGCTGGCAGACGAGCTTCGACTTCGGCTCGAGCCCGTTCGCGAGCGGATGGAAGATGAACCTCGACTACATCTACAGCCGCTACAAGAAGCCGTTCACGATCGTCGACCTGTCGCAGACCCCGGACATCCGCGCCGCGGCCCTCAGCCCAGCTGGCCCCGGCCACACCGTCGACGGCCGTCCGATCTACGCGGCAATCGACCCGACCCGAGCGAACTGCAATGCGGAGCTGGTCGACATCAATCCGACCCCCGTATGGACGAACGTCACCGCGGCCTGCTTCGGCACTTCGCGTGACGACGAGCTGATGCTGACAAACTCGGGCGGCTACAGCAGCCACATTGCGTCGTTCATCCTGCAGAAGGACTTCGACCGCGGCATCTTCACGTCCGGCGGCTCGAGCTACTTCACGTTCGGCTATGCCTTCACGGCCGCGAAGGACCGCCGCAACATGTTCAACTCGACGGCAGGCTCAAACTACGACCTGACCGCCGCGTTCGACCGGCAGAACCCGACCCCGTCGGACAGCTTCTACGGAAGCCGCCACAACATCACCTTCTCGGGCAACTTCCGGGAGGAGTTCATCCAGGATCTGGCGACGTCGTTCGGCTTCACCTTCGTCGCCCGCGCCGGCCGCCCGTACAGCCTGACCTTCACCGGCGGTGCGGTGTTCAACGACAGCGCCTCCGGCAATGACAACGCCCTGGTCTATCTGCCGACGGGCACGAGCGATCCGAACATTGCTCCGACGTCGAACATGGCGGCGGTCCAGGCTTTGTCGGACTTCGCGAGCGGCCTCGATTGCGCCAGGAGCTACCTCGGCCGCACGATCCCGCGGAATACCTGCAAGAACGACTGGTACTACGACCTCGACCTGCGCTTCTCGCAGGAGCTTCCGGGGCCGGGTCGCCTTATGGGTTCGCCGATGGGCGTGCGTGACAAGCTGACCGTCTATGCAATGTTCGACAACTTCCTGAACCTGCTGAACGACGGCTGGAACATCCAGCGCCGCCGCAACTTCGCGGGCCTTCAGGACATTGCGTCGGTTTCGGGAGTGGACTCGCAGGGCCGCTACATCATCAGCAGCGCAGCGCCGCTCATCCCGGGCAGCGATGGACTGACCGACTATGAGAGGGACAATTTCATCAACGTCTCCTCGTCGGTGTGGCGCCTGAAGGTCGGTCTCAGCTACGAGTTCTAATCGAACCAAGAGCTAAAAAGGGGGCGGCGCCTCACCTTCGGGTGGGGCGCCGTTTTCTTTTGTCGATTGGTCGATGGCAGCGTGGGGCTGGTCGAAGCGCGTCGCCCCGCGCCGAAAAGGACTCGGGCTTCGCCGAAAGGCGAGTGAGTTCCGTTGCCTGAGGTCGCACTGCCCGCGCCGTCCATAAGCGGACAGATGGGATGGCAAGCAATGCGGACGACCTATGCACTTTCGAAGTTGGCAGCCGCCGCAGTGACGATCGGCGGCCTGTTCCTGCCATTTTCGTCGGCCACGGCCAAGGAAGGTCCCGTCGTGGTCACGGCCCCCGAACCGGCCGATCTGGTCGTCAGGCGCGTAAGCTACGGCGACCTCGACCTCGCTCTGCCCGACGGAAGGAGCACCCTCCGCGACCGGGTCGGCTTCGCGGTCGGCGACGTTTGCGCCGAGGCCAATCTGTTCGACAACGGCAGCCCGGAATTCAAGACGGGCCTGCTGAAATGCTCGAACGCCGCCTGGAGCAGCGCGCGCCCGCAGATCGCCCGGGCGATCCAGCGCGCCAACGACATCGCGGCCAGAGGCTGGTCGCCCGTTGCAACAGCGACGATCAGCATCAGCGTCGCCCGGTAAGCGACGCGCACGGGCGTGGCTCCCCAGTGGAGCCACGTCGGGCGCTAGATCTGTAGGATGAGTGGAGGCCCGAGCCGGAATCGAACCGGCGTGCAAGGATTTGCAGTCCTCTGCGTAACCACTCCGCCATCGGGCCGGATGCGGAGCCTTTCCCCGCCTTTTCGAAGATGGTCAAGCCTCGGGACGCCCTCACCGGCGCTCG
>DASUVP010000308.1:0-4378 GCA_036378895.1 Sphingomicrobium sp. | reverse complement strand
CCGATTGGCGGTAGCGCGGTCGCGGCGATTGGCAAATGCTGGACAGAACTGCCGGGCGGCGCTTTGCTACGGCCGTTCCAGGGGAGAGTCGTCCATGCGTTCACTTCGCGCCGCCGTCGCCGTTGCACTTCTTGCCACCGTCGCCGCACCCGTTTCCGCCGAGACGCCCAATCGCGCCGAGCTCTCAGCTTCGGTCAAGGCCAGTCATGCCGCCAATTTGAAGCGCCTGCAGGACTGGATCGCGCTTCCGACCATCGCCGCCGAAAAGCGCGGCACTCCCCAAGGTGCGGAGCATATGCGACAGCTGCTGCTCGATGCGGGCTTTCAGCAGGCAAAGATAGTCCCGACGACCGGCGTTCCCGGAGTTTTCGCGACTCTCGATGCCGGCGCTCCGACGACGCTCGGAATCTACTTCATGTACGATGTGAAGCAGTACGATCCGGCGGAATGGTCGTCGCCGCCGCTCGAAGGCCGGCTGGTCGACCGTCCCGAAGGCAAGGCGATCATGGGCCGCGGGGCGGTCAACCAGAAGGGGCCGGAGAACGCCTTCCTCTCTGCGCTTCACGCGTTCAAGGCGACAGGCCGCAAGGTGCCGGTCAACATCGTTCTTGTGGCCGAGGGCGAAGAAGAGATCGCCTCTCCGAATTTCCACCAGATCATCGCCACGCCGGAAGTTCAGGCGGCGATGAGCAAGGCGGTCGGAGTGTTCATTCCGGGCGCGGGACAGGAATCGACCGGAGCGACGTCGATTGACCTCGGCGCCAAGGGCGCGGTCGAGATCCAGCTCATCTCGAGCGGCGAGAATTGGGGACGCGGCCCGGCGAAGGACATCCATTCCAGCCTGCACGCGATCGTCGACAGCCCCGCCTGGCGTCTGGTCAAAGCGCTCGACACGCTGGTGAAGGAGGACGGGCACACGCCGGCGGTCGAAGGCTGGTTCGAGAATGTGAAACCGCTCACCGCGCGGCAGAAGGAGCTGATTGCCGAGGGCGCTAAGAAGAGTAACGAAGCCGAGATCAAGTCGCAGCTCGGAGTGAAGCACTGGATCGACAATGAGGACTTCCTCACCGCTTCCTATCGCCTCGCCCAGCAGCCGACGATCAACATCCAGGGGCTGGTCGGCGGCTATACGGGTCCGGGCGGGAAGACCGTCCTGCCCGGCCGCGCCGAGGCCAAGCTCGACCTCCGCCTCGTCCCGAACATGACCAAGGACGAGATGGTCTCGAAGCTGAAGTCGCACCTGGCGAAAAAGGGCTTCGGCGATATCATTGTAAACGTCAGCGGCGGCTATGGGCCGACCGAGACCGACGAGAACAGCCTGCTCGTGAAGTCGCAGATCAACACGCTGAAGCAGGCAGGGATCGAATATTCGCTGAACCCGCGGACGGCCGGATCATGGCCGGGGGTGATCTTCACCGGCCCGCCGCTGAAGAAGCCCGCGGTCGGCTTCGGCATCGGCACGGGCGGCGCAGCACATGCGCCGAACGAGTGGTACCTGATCGACAGCAAGGACCCGAAGAAGATCGCGGGGCTGGACGAGGCGACGATGTTCTACGTCGACTATCTCTATGAACTGGCAGAGACGGCAAAGGCCGCGCGCTAGTTCGGCCTGACCGCGCAGACATCTGTCGGGAGGGCGCGCCCCTTCCGGCAGCGCTCCGCCATCGCGCGCGCCTGTCGGCCACGCTCCTCGTCCTGCTTCCTGAGCTCGCGGCCGCGCTTCTCGTCGGCCTCGGACTGGCTGGTCGTCGCCGCGTCGACTCCCGAGGATACGACCTTGACCGGAAGGGTCACGACGTCGACGGCCGTCTCGGCGACGGTTCCGACGACGCAGCCGGTGAGCAGTAGCGGTAGAGCTGCGATGATGGGCAATAAGCTTTTCGAATCAGTCATCAGTTCATCATAGCCTTGAAAAGAATTCCCACATCAGATCGTTAGCGCTGATCGCAGTCGATGGCTGCTTTCGCCCTTGCTGCGTTCCACCGCCCGGCCAGCTGTGGCCGCCCGTTTCGGTCACGCACAGCTCGACTGGAGCGCCGCCCTCTTTCGCAGCGTAGAGATCGCAATGGGCTCCGGGAACGGCGAGCACGCGCCTCGACGCAGGCTGCGCCCGGTTGAGCGTAACCCATTTGTTGATTGTCGCGGGAACGGACGCGAAGTTCGTTTTCACAAGCGAGTCCGGGCCGTGCCCGCCGGTAAAGAGGACGTGACTGTCGTCCTTCGCGTGGAAGTGGATGACCGGGACCGGCCGCGATGGTTTGCAGGCCAAGGTGTTGTCCGTTCCCGCAACCGGGGCGATGCCGCGGATCATTTCCGGAAGCTCGCAGGCGAGACGGTAGGACATGAGCCCGCCGTTCGACATGCCGGTCGAAAAAATGCGGTTGCGATCGACATTCACCTGGCGGGAAACCCGCTGGATGACTTCCTTCAGGAAGCCAACGTCGTCGACCGCGCTTTGGACTGCCTTTCCGCAGCAGGCGCCGGCGTTCCAGGTTGCGAGAATTCCGCTCGGGAAGCGGCTGTAGCCATTCGGAAAAACGGCGATGAAGCCGACCTCCTCGGACTTGCTGATCAGGCCGTATTTCGCGTCGTTCGACTGGAAGTCCGCATCGCCCCCGCCGCCATGAAGCGCCAGCAACATCGGGGTCGGCCGGTCCGGTCGGTAGCTTCGGGGGATATGGACCAGATACTCTCGCCGAAGCCCTCCGTGGACGAAAGAGAATCGATAGTCGCCCGGCGCGACGATCTTGGTGGGATTCGGGTCGGCGGGCTTCGCCTGCCGCTCAGCAGCCCGCTCACGTAGTTTCTGGATCATTCTCGCGCGCTCGCCAACGCGCTGCGCCACGGCCGTTCCGCTGATGACAGCCAGCATCGTCGCGCCGATTAGAAATCCCGATGTCATTGCACACCCCTTTGAATTTCAGGGCGGCAGAATTCATTACGGTTGGTGAACGACGCATGAGACGCATTGTCGTGTGCCGTTCACGATCGTTGAACGTCGCTAACTAAGCCGCATGGCTTCGTCGGCCAGTGCCTCAGCTTCGATGAGCAGGCTCGCATCGGCCTCGGCGCCCGGCGGAAGGGCCTCGCGGCCGACGATTACCATCAGCGGCACGGCCATCGGCGTGATCCGGTCGGTCTCGACGTGGAGCATGGTTGCGGAGGCTCGATCGACCAGTCGTACGAGGCGGCCGAGCTCCGTCATCCGCGCACGGGCGTCGTCCCACGCGGCGCGAAGAAGCAGGTGCCCGGGCTCGTAGCGGCGGAGCACGTCGTAGATCAGGTCCGTCGAGAAGCTGACCTGGCGTCCGGACTTCTTCTTCCCCGGGTGGTGACGTTCCACCAGTCCGCCGATCACGGCGACCTCGCGGAACGCGGTCTTGAGCAGCAGGCTCTGCTCGACCCAGTCGACAAACTCCTGCTCCAGGATGTCGGGCGAGAAGAGCGCCTTCGGATCGCGGATCGGCTCCAACCCATAGCAGGCGAGGCCATAGTCGTTCGCAACGAAGCCGAGCGGCTTGAGGCCCGCATTCTCCATTCGTCGCGTGATGAGCATTCCGAGCGACTGGTGCGCGTTCCAGCCCTCGAAGCTGTAGGCGACCATATAGTGCAACTTCTCATGCTCAAACGTCTCGACCAGGAGTTGTTGCGGATCCGGGATTACTGAGCGCCGGTCCTGCACCTCCAGCCACTCGCGCACGTCGTCGGGAAAGCGATGCCAGTCGTTGCGGTCGGCGAGCATGTGCCGGACGCGGTTGGCTAGGTGCGTCGACATGGACATGCGCTGGCCACCGTAAGTGACGATGCGCGCCTGCTTCGACGAGGCGCGGACGATGACGTCCGTGACCTTGAACTGCTCGACTTCGAGACTCAGGCCGGAGAAGTAGAAATGATCGCCCGGTGCGAGCGTCGAGGCGTAGCCTTCCTCGATCGTTCCGAGCTTGCGCCCGTTGCGGAAGCGCACGGTGAGCAGCGGCTGCTCCACGATCACGCCCGCGTTCAGGCGGTGCTGGGCGGCGATCTGCGGCCTCGCTATGCGCCACTTGCCGTCGCCTTCGGGGACGAGGCGGCGGAAGCGGTCGTAGGCTTTCAGCGCGTAGCCGCCGGTGGCGATGAAGTTGAGGACTTCGGTAAAGGTCTCGTCCTTCAGTCCGGCATAGGGTGCGGACGACCGAATCTCGGCAAGGAGCTCGCGCTCCTCGAAGGGCGCTGCGCAGGCGACTGCGAGGATGTGCTGCGCCAGCACGTCGAGCGCCCCGGGCCGAAAATTCTCGGGGTCGAGTTCGCCGTCGTCGATTGCGTCGAGCGCGGCGCGGGCCTCGAGATATTCGAAGCGATTGCCGGGTACGACCGTGCCTTCGCTTGGCTCGTCGAGGCG
>DASUVP010000307.1:0-8404 GCA_036378895.1 Sphingomicrobium sp. | reverse complement strand
CACAGTGGCTGTGCCGAACCGAAGAGCTTTTTCAGGCTGCGGCTCGCGACAGCCAGGGCGAGTAAAACGTACGAAGCGTTTCGACGACCATCTTGGGATCGTCCAGCTGGTTGACCTTATTGCGGACCTCGGCCGATCCGGGCAGTCCCTTCGTGTACCAGCCGAAGTGCTTTCGGGCGAGGTTCACGCCGGTGTGCGTGCCGTAGAGCGACAGCATGTCCTCATACTGCTCGAGCATGGTTGCGAGCTGCTCGTCGAGATCCGGGTCGGGCCTGGCTCCTCCCCGGCCAAGCTCGGCCATCGTCTGACCGAGAAGCCATGGCCGGCCATAGGCGCCGCGCCCGATCATCACGCCGTCCGCGCCGGACTGCGAAAGCGCGGCGCGGGCATCGTCGATCGAGCAGATGTCGCCGTTGACGATAAGCGGAACGCTCACGGCCTCCTTGACCTTGCGGATGAAGGCCCAGTCGGCGCTGCCCTTGTACATCTGGCAACGGGTGCGCCCGTGGACGGTGATCATCCTGACGCCAAGGTCCTCGGCGATCCGCGCAAGCTCCGGCGCGTTGAGGCTCGAATGGTCCCAGCCCATGCGCATCTTGAGCGTCACAGGGACTTTGGCGGCCTTGACGGTTGCCTCGATGATCGCCGCAGCTAGCGGCAGGTCGCGCATGAGGGCCGAGCCGGCGTCGCCGTTCACGACCTTCTTCACCGGGCATCCCATGTTGATGTCGATGATCGCCGCACCGCGCTGCTCGTTGAGCCTGGCAGCCTCGGCCATGACGTCAGGCTCGCAGCCGGCGAGCTGGAGCGACACGGGCTCCTCAGCGGGGTCCCAAAGCGCCTTCTGAAGCGACTGGCGCGTCTCCCGGACCATCGCCTGGCTGGCGATCATCTCGCTGACCGTAAGGCCCGCGCCATAGCGCTTTACGATCCGCCGGAACGGCAGATCGGTGACACCGGTCATCGGCGCCAGAATCACTGGCGACGCGATCTGGACTGGTCCAATCGAGACGGGCTTCAGCTCGGTCATGGATGGGCGCATGTAGGGGAACGGCACTTGGCGGACAAGGCAAGCGGCCCTAAGGCCCCCGCCTCATGACCGTGACCGCCCTCATCGTTGCAGCCGGCAAAGGCGAGCGCCTGGGCGGCGACATGCCCAAGCAGTATCGATCCATCGGGGGGAAGCCCGTGCTTCGTTGGGCCGTCGAAGCCATGGCGAGCGGCGCTTCCATCGATCAAATCCGGGTGGTCATCGGGCCAGGCCAGGAGGAGTTGGCCGAGGCAGCTCTCAAAGGATTGGACGTCGATACTCTCATCGAAGGCGGCGCGGAGCGCTCCGACAGCGTCCGCAACGGGCTTCATGCGATCGGAGACGGCACTGTGCTGGTGCATGATGCGGCACGGCCCTTCTGTCCTCCAGCAGTAGTCGACCGGCTGCTATCCGCCCTCGAAGGTCACGACGGAGCCGTCCCTGTGCTTCCTGTCGCGGACACGCTCGTGCTGGGCGATGCCACACTGGAAACCCCCGTAGACCGCACGCGTCTGCTGCGCGTGCAGACGCCGCAGGCCTTTCATGTCGAAGACTTGATCTGTGCCTATGAGGAAGCTGGACGAGCCTCGGCGACGGACGAATCGACGGTGATGCTTGCAGCGGGACTGAAGGTGGTGACCGTCGAAGGTGATCCGATGCTCGAGAAGCTGACCACGCCCGCCGACTGGGACCGAGCCGAGGCCATCCTCGCCTCTCGCCTGATCTCGCGAACCGGCATGGGCTACGATGTCCACGCCTTCGCCGGCGAGGGGCCGATCATGCTCGGCGGGATCGCAGTCCCCCACTCCCGCGGACTGACCGGGCACAGCGACGCCGACGTCGTCCTCCATGCAATCACCGATGCCTTGCTCGGGGCAGCCGGACTTGGCGACATCGGCGATCATTTCCCGCCGTCGGATTCCCAGTGGAAGGGCGCGTCGTCGGATCTCTTCCTGGGGCATGCCGCCGGCCTCCTTCGAGCTCGTGGCGGTATCATCGACCATGTCGACGTCACGATCATCGCCGAGGAGCCGAAAGTCGGTCCGCATCGTTCTGCGATCAGGATGCGGGTCTCAGAAATCCTCGGCGTGAAGCTCGAGCAGGTCAGCGTGAAGGCGACGACGACCGAAGGGCTAGGCTTCACGGGCCGGCGCGAAGGCATGGCCGCGCAGGCGGTGGCCAGCATTCGCCTGGGGGCTGGCCAGTGAGCGAATTCCTCCTCCCGAAGGAGTTGGTCGAAAAGGCCAGGCAGGTAGTCGAGGCCAATCGTGCTGCCGGCAAGCGCATCGCGGTGGCTGAGAGCTGCACTGGCGGGCTGGTCAGCGCGGCGATCACCGAAATTCCGGGGTCTTCAGACGTTTTCGAGGCGGGCTACGTAACCTATTCGAATGCTGCTAAAATCGCCGATTTGCATGTCAGCATGGAAGTCGTCGAAACATTCGGTGCGGTAAGCATCGCCACGGCCTGGGCCATGGCTCGCGGAGCGCTCCAGGCATCCGACGCCGACATTGCCGTCGCGATTACCGGGATTGCCGGCCCGGGCGGCGGTACTGCCAGCAAGCCGGTCGGAACGGTCGTCTTCGGCCGGGCGGAGCGCGGCAAGGACCCGTCGCAGATCGTCGCCGACCAGAAATTCTTCGATGAATCCAATCGGGCCGGCGTGCGCCTTCAGGCGGCGCTCTGCGCGCTTGATCTGCTGATGCCGTAAAGCGCGGCTGCGCGCTCTTCGAACGCACGCGTCATCCGCCGCAGCGCCCGGTCGAACATTTGGCCGGCGAGCGCCTCGAAAATGCGCGACCGAAAGGCGAAATCGACCGAGAAGTTCAGGTTCGTCCCCCCGTCCGGCGCTGGCGCAAACGTCCACTCATTGTGCAGATATTTCAGCGGCCCCTCGACATAATCGACGCAGATCTTGCCGGGCCTCTCCTTCACGACGCGGCTCGTGAAGCGTTCCTTGAAGGCGTTGAAGCCGACGACCAGGTCCGCAACCGTCTCCGTCACGCTCGACGAGCGCACACGCACGGCGACGACCCACGGCAGGAATTCGTCATAGCGTCCGACGTCCGCGACGAGGTCGAAGAGCTGTTCGGGCGAGTACGGGAGGTGCTTCGTCTCAGTGTGGCGCGGCATTAGCCGTTTGCCCGCTCCAGCTGCGCCTTGCGGTTCGCCTGCATCTTCTTGAAGTCGTCGCCGGCGTGATAGCTCGACCGGGTCAGCGGCGATGCGGCGACCAGCAGGAAGCCCTTGGCGCGGGCGATGGCCGCGTAAGCGTCGAACGCCTGCGGAGCGACGAACTCCTCGACCTTGGCGTGGCGCGGCGTCGGCTGCAGATATTGGCCCATGGTCAGGAAATCGACGCCGGCCGAGCGCATGTCGTCCATCACCTGGTGGACCTCGAGGCGTTGCTCGCCGAGGCCGACCATCACGCCGGACTTGGTGAAGATATGCGGCGCCCGGCGCTTCACGCTCTCCAACAGCCGAAGCGACGCATAGTAGCGGGCGCCGGGGCGGATGGTGGGGTAAAGCCTCGGAACGGTTTCGAGGTTGTGATTGTAGACGTCGGGCCCCGCATCCACGATCGCTTCGACCGCGGCTTTGCTTTTGTTGCGGAAGTCCGGAGTCAGGATCTCGATCGTCGTGTTCGGAGTGTTGCGGCGGAGCGCCTCGATCACCTTGACGAACTGCGATGCGCCGCCATCCGGCAAATCGTCGCGATCGACTGACGTCACCACGATATGCTCGAGGCCCAGCTCCGCAGCGGCAATGGCGACGTGCTCGGGCTCCAGCGGGTCGACCGCGCGCGGCATCCCCGTCTTCACGTTGCAGAAGGCGCAGGCGCGAGTGCAGGTGTCGCCCAGGATCATTACGGTCGCGTGCTTCTTGGTCCAGCACTCGCCGATGTTGGGGCAAGCCGCTTCCTCGCAGACCGTCGCAAGGCCAAGCTCCCGCATCAGCCGGCGCGTCGAATGGTAACCGGGGCTGGTCGGCGCCTTGACGCGGATCCAGTCCGGCTTGCGCTGGCGCTGCTGAAGTGCGGGCTCGCTCATGCGGGCCAGATAGCGATTGGCTGGGCCGCTTGCCACCCCTGCCCTGCTGCGGCTAGCGCGCGGGCAACATGGGGAGATGTTGATGCGTGGCTTCGGGAACCTGATCGACGGCTATCGGCGCTTTCGGGCCAGGCAATCGAGCGAGACGCGTCAGCAATGGCAGCAGCTCGCCGAGGGGCAGTCGCCTCGGGCGGTCATCATCGCCTGCTGCGACAGTCGGGCGGACCCTGCAACCATCTTCGACACCGATCCTGGCGAGATCTTCGTGGTGAGGAACGTCGCGAACCTCGTTCCGCCCTTCGAGTCCAACGGAGGCCGCCACGGTGTCTCAGCGGCGATCGAGTTTGCGGTCACCCAGCTCAACGTCCCCGAGATTGTGGTCATGGGGCATGAAAGTTGCGGCGGCATTTCCGCAGCTTTGACCGGCCAGTTCCACGACGCACCTGCCGGCGAAGGCGGCTTTGTTCACCGCTGGATGAGCCAGATCGATGCGTCGGCCGAGGCCATTGCGCGCGAGCATGGCACCGGCCCGGAAGGTCAAAAGATCCTTGAGGAAGCGTCGATTCGTCAGAGCATGGCAAACCTCCGGACCTTCCCGTTCGTCGCCGAGCGCGAAAAAAATGGCACCCTCGTCATCCTCGGGTGCCACTTCTCCATTCGCGATGGCGAACTCTGGTTGTTGAACGAGGCGGAAGATGTCTTCCGCCCCGTCTCAACTGAATAGGCTAAGCGCCTAGCAACGCGTGTTATAATCGTAGACTGGACGACCGTACTGGTCGACGTAATAGCAGTAGCCGCGGGTATCGCGGTAGTACTGCCGGCCCTTGATCACCGCGCCGAGCACGCCGCCGAGCACCGCGCCGGCGATCGCGCCTTCAACGGGTGTAACGCCGCCGACAACCGCGCCGACAGCCGCACCGCCAGCAGCGCCGATCGCTGCGCCCGTAGCCGCACGGCGAGTCTGCTCGTTGTTGCTGCCATAGTAAGGGTCGTTATACCCGTAGGGATTGGTCGCGCAGGCGCTCAAACTCGCCGCGAGCGCGACACCGAGTGCAACTTTCTTCATCGACTGATCCTCCAAGCCCGTTATTCCTCCCAATGCGGGTTCAGTGCATGAACGGATGTTTCGTTCCCGCACGATCATTACGGCACGACAACATGAACGGATTCGGAACATGAATGACAGGCACGACGAGCGTGAAGACAATATTGCCCTGCTCATCGATGCCGACAACGCGAGCCCGGAGCATCTCGACGAGGTCCTGCTCGTTCTGGGTGAGCTTGGGGCGATCAACGTGCGCAGGGCCTACGGAAATTGGGCCAAGACTGCCCTGAAGGGCTGGGGCAATCTGACCGGCATCCACTCGATCGTCCCGATGCAGCAGTTCGACGTCGCAAAGGGCAAGAGCGCGACCGACATGCGCATGACGATCGATGCGATGGACCTGCTTTATCGCGGTCATGTCGACGGGTTCGGCATCATGTCGAGCGACAGCGACTTCCTCCCCCTTGCCCAACGAATTCGCGAAGAGGGTCTTCCGGTCTACGGCTTTGGTACCAGCAAGACTCCGCTCGGCTTCCGCCAGGCCTGCACTCGCTTCTTCGACGTGGCTGCGCTGCACATGCCCCACGACGCAGCAACGGACGAAGAGCTTACCGAAGCTGCCGAGCACCCGGTCGACGACGAGCTGATCGACCTCCTCGGTCAGGCCTACAAAGCGTCGAAGCGCGATGATGAAGGCTATGCGTCGCTGTCGGAGCTTGGACAGCGCGCAACTGCGGTCTCGAGCTTCGCCGCCCGCAATTACGGATTCACACGCCTGTCGGACCTGATCCGCTCGGTCCCCAATTTCGACGTCAAGGCGGCCACTGACGGAAGCCTGCTGGTGAAGCGTCTGCGGTAGGTAGGTCCGGGCTATGTGGCGCGGTCGACACAGTTTCCAACTGCTTGGAACTATCCCCACTTATGTAGGAACCTGACCGTCCCAAACCGGTTTCAACCCGCAACCCCAAGGACGTGGGCGAGGGCCGAACTTCGAAATGCTGGAATCCGGCTATCCAGAGACCCTGCTCGAACGCGCGGTTGAGGCGATCGAGCGCGGCAATGGCTATCGCGCGGAGCTCGATCGGATACCGGTGCCTGTTTACACCACCGATGCTGATGGGCTGATCACCTATTGGAACCGGGCCTGCGCCGTTTTTGCCGGACGTGAGCCGCAGCTTGACCAGGACCGATGGTGCGTCACCTGGCGTCTCTTCAGCCTTGAGGGACTTTTCGTTCCTCACGACGAATGTCCGATGGCGCGGGCGATCAAGGAGCGGCGCTCGATCCGAAGCGAAATCGCCATCGCCATGCGGCCTGATGGAAGCCGCGTTGCCTTCCGCCCCTACCCCACCCCCATCTTCGACAGCCTTGGTGAACTCAAGGGTGCGATCAACATGCTGATCGACATCAGCGACGAGCAGGCCGAGGCGTTGAAGGAGCAGGCAGCCCGCTGCAGGCGCCTCGCCAACGCCACCGACGATATGGCGGCGCGCGATATCCTCCGTACCATGGCGAACGGCTACGAGCAGTCGGCCCACTCACTCCGCCACAGCTAGCTTTCCACGATTTCCAGAGTCAGGCTGACGTCATCGTCCTCAGAGATATCCGCGCGCCGGCGGACGTCCGCCTTTACCGGAAGGATGTATCCGCCTTTCTTCTGCGGGAACACCGAAGTCCGCCAAGTAATCTCGCCGATGCTGGCTTCCACGCGCACCGAACCGAAGCCGCCTCTGCGCAATAGGCTCTGAGCACGGACCTCTGCGCTGAGCTCCTCGGGGATGGTCAGGAAGTGCCAACTGCCACCCTCCCCGCTCCAGCGCCACAAGGTCGCGACCAGGTGAATCATGGCCTTGCGGTCATGCCAGATCGAGGCGAGCGAGCGGAAGTGGGCCAGTCCCTGGCCGGTCGGATTTTACTTCAGTGCTCATCTGCAAGTTTCGCCATAGAATCAGGATTGCGGCTAGCATCAGCAGCCCGCCTATCGCAGGCGGCAGCGGAAGCCTGAACAGCACGCCCATGAGCGCCATCGCAGAGGCTGCTTCGACAAGCAGGAACAGTGACCACCCCAGACGATCACGTCGAAGTGCCGCATATATGAGCGCCAGCACGTCCGCGAGGAAGAAGAAGCGTTCATGCATTTTCGGAAGTAGGAACGGCAGCAACATTGCCGATAGCAGGGCCAGTCCGATCAGCGGCGTCGGCGAGCCGTCCAGTTTACGGAAGGCGATCAGGAACAGGACCGAGGCGGCCGCGGCGGCAACGAACCCTAGCCAAAGCCACGCCAACCCTGCCGTGGGAGCACCATATTGCACCCCGGCCCACAGGTTTGCGGCATTGCTGATGAACTCGGGATTCCACTCCGCCTGGCGCAGGTAGATCGTAAAAAGGTCGGAGATCGGCCATCCAGCAAGTGCGGCCGGCAGCATCGCCCCAATGTAGACCAGGCCCGGCAATGGCCAGAGTATTGCCGGCATCCTTTCGCTAAGCAGCCTTTGGGCGATGAATGGTGCGATAAAGATCGCCTGCGCCTTGAATGCAAACCCGACGCCGAACCACAGGAGCATGGCCACGGGCTTGCGCGATATGGCGCTGGCCACTGCCATCACGCAGGCGGCCGACCAGATTGCGTCGCACTGACCAAAACCCGCAGCATTGACCGCCACGCTCGGCAGCAAGGCGACCCAGATCGCCATTTCCACGTTGCGGCCGCACCCAGCCACGCGGAGCAGATGGCGGACCGCAAGCACCAGAAGCAGCGTGCCACCGACAGAAAGCGCCTTTACCAGGCCGATGTCGCCCAACACACCCGAAAGCGGGCTGATCAGCGCTAGCAGGTACAGATACGGCGGCGTGTAATTAGAGAACGGTTCCGCGAAGGCGCCGATCTGACCACGTGTCAGGATTGTATCGAGCCACGGAATGAGGAAATCCCTCATGTCGCCCGTAATCGCAGGCCAAAGGAAGCCATAGGTAGTGGCAATCAGCAGCGCGATCAGAACCAGTCGCGACGGTTGCGGCAAAAGATTTGGCCCAAGCGCCGTCGACTTCACTTTCGTCACCCCCCGCCGTTCAGGGAGGGTGAACTATCCGGTTGTGGTGAAAAGGCCGTAAACCCGGCGGATCCGAACCTGCCCGCTCCGTGTGTGAGGTCGTGCTCTCAACGAGGCTAAACCGCAGGAATGGCAGCGGCCGCCTGCCGCATGCGGCGGCGGTGCTCCCGCCACGCTATGTAGAGGCCGCTTCCCGCGATCAAGGCCGCTCCGAGGATCGTGTGCGCGCGGG
>DASUVP010000306.1:0-2079 GCA_036378895.1 Sphingomicrobium sp. | reverse complement strand
CCTGACGGCAAACGGCGCCCCTTGGAATAACTTCAGCTTCAACTCCCAAATCGCAGCCAACGCCTTCAGCGGGACGACCCAAGTCACCACCGCGCCAACCGGTGCGATGGGCCTCAACGCCACCGGCACCCTCGAAGGCAGGTTCTTCGGCCCCTCGGCGCAGGAGGCGGGCGCCGTCTGGACCCTTTTCGACGGCACTCGGTCGGCGATCGGCACGTTCGGCGGCCGGCGCGGGCCTTAGGGCCGAGGTGACCCATGTCCAATCGCATAACGATGGCGGCTTTCGGACTGCTGCTGGGCTGCGTTCTTCCTCGCCCGGCAGCGGCGGAGCCGCCGGCGCTCCACACCTCGGTAGCGGCCGCGAAAGCGCTCATGCAGAGCGGCCGCTCCACGGAGGCGCGGCAGCTTCTCAAGCAGCTGGCGATCGGCAATCCGAGGAGCAACGACGTCGACTTCCTGCTCGGCCTGCTGGCCGTTCAGTCCAGCGATTACGACACGGCCGTCGATCACTTTCGCGCCATCCTGGTGCGTAGCCCGGATGCAGTCCGTGTTCGCCTGGAGCTCGGCCGGGCATTCTTCCTCAAGCGCGACTACGAGAATGCGTTCCGTCAGTTCCAGTTCGCCCGCGCAGGGAAGCTTCCACCGGGCGTGGGGCCTTCGATCGATCGCTACGTGGCCGCGATCCGGCAGCAGAAGGACTGGTCTTACAGGATCAGTATCGCGATCGCGCCGGACAGCAACATCAACGATGGGAGCTCGTCCCGCGAGACCGAGATATTCGGCCTGCCGTTCGAGCTCAGCGAGGATACACGCCGAAGGAGTGGCATCGGCGTGGCGATCGACACAAGCGCCGAGTTCGCACCGCAAGTCAGCGACAACATCCGGCTGAGGCTCGGCGCGGCGATGCAGCGCCGCCAGTACCGCGACGCGGACTTCAACGACATGGTCCTCGCGGTTCATGCGGGCCCCCGGCTGGATCTTCGCGGCTGGGATATCAGCCTGCTCGCGACGGGCTTCCGCCGCCATTTCGGCGGACGTCGCCTCACCGAGGGCGTCGGCGCAAGGATCGAAGGAAGCTACACACTCGGCGCGCGCACCCAGTTCTCGTTCGGTCTTACCGCCCACGAGGTCCGCTATCCCGATTATCCGTTGCAGGACGGCCGCAGCTTCTCCACCTGGCTCGGAGCGGTTCGGGCCCTTACTCCGTCGAGCAGCCTGACCGCGCGAATCGGTGCCGGCCGAAAGACGGCGCGCACTCCTGAGCTTGCGAGCCGGTCTGGCTGGATCGCAGCCGGCTACTATCGCGACCTGCCAGGCGGCTTCTCCGTCTACCTGGAGCCCAGTTACAGCGCCTCGCGCTACGACGCGGCTGACCCGTTTTTCACGAAGCGCCGAGAGGATCGGTTGCTCGAGCTCCAGCTCGCGGTCCTCCACCGGCGCATCGTCTTCACCCGGTTCACGCCGCGCGTCGCTCTCACCTTTACGCGGCGAGACAGCAACATCGACCTTTACGATTTCGGCCAGCGCCGTCTCGAGGTCGGCCTCACCAGCTCCTTCTAGCGTCAGTAAAGGAAAGGAAGTTGTCCATGAAACGCACCAAATTGCTCTCGTGCGCGGCATCGGCATTCGCTGCAACGGCCCTGTGCATGGTCACTGCTCCGGCGCTGGCCACTCCGGCGTCGGGATTTACGGCGGTTCAGACAATCAAGGGCGTCTATCCTCCGCTTCAGGTGAAGGGCGACAAGGCCGATAAGTGGGACGTCAAGATCGACACGAAGGACGAATCGGACGTCTATGTCGTACGAAATTCGATCGCGAGCGGGGGCCAGAGCGGCTGGCATTCCCATCCGGGTCCCAGCCTGATCACGGTGACGATTGGCGAAATCACCGCCTACGACAGTGACGATCCGCTATGCCAACCGAAAGTCTACCGAGCCGGCGAAGGATTCGTGGACAGCGGCGACCAGGCGCATCTGCTAAAAAATGAATCTGGAGCCGCGGCGGAAACGGTCGCGGTGCAGTTCCTCCCGGTAGGCTCGACCAGGCGGATCGACCAGCCACAGCCGAATAACTGCAACT
>DASUVP010000305.1:0-18862 GCA_036378895.1 Sphingomicrobium sp. | reverse complement strand
GGTCCCGAAATGCCCGCCATTGTGAATCTCGGTCAGCGCGGCCTGAACGGTGCCGTCGCCGCCGTTGATGATCAGGATCTTCGGCCGGACCCGGGCGATGGTGCGCAAGGCGTCGCCGATCTGGTCGGCCCGCTCCACCTCGTAATGGAAGATGTCCGGATGGTCGGCGCAATAGTCGCGGATGCGCGAAAGCTGCGCGATATTCCCCGTCGACTTCGGGTTCGACAGCAGTGCGATCCTTGTACGCAGCATCTAGGCGTTGACCTGCGGAGCGGCGGGACGCGATTTCGGCATGATTTTCGAGTTCCGTCCGCTATAGCCTCAACGAAGGTCCGTTCAGGAAGATGCAACGGCCCATTGCGCTATCTCGGCTGGGTTTGCGGCCAAATCATGGTGTTGGGACGACATAATCCGTGCCTCGACTGACGCTGATCGATCGCTACCTGACCAAGCAGATCGCGATCCCGCTGATCGGGACGCTGCTGCTTGCGGCGATGCTGCTCGTTCTCGACAAGATGCTGCGGCTGTTCGACTTCGTCGTCACCGCGGGCGGTCCAGTCAGCGTGGTTTGGCGAATGCTGGCCAACCTGCTCCCGGAATATTTTTCGCTGGGAATTCCGATCGGGCTGATGCTGGGGATCCTGCTCGCCTTTCGCAAGCTCGCGCTATCGTCCGAGCTCGACGCGTTGCGCGGCATCGGTATCGGCTTCGGCCGGCTGCTTCGAGTGCCCTACGCCTATGCGGTCGGGCTGATGCTGCTGAACCTCTTCATCGTTGGCTGGCTCCAGCCATGGACCCATTACGGATACGAGCGGCTGCGCTTCGATCTTCGCTCGGGCGCGCTGGGTGCATCGATGAAGGTCGGCGAGTTCAATCAGCTCGGAAAGCGCATGACCCTGCGCATCGACCGCAGCGAGGATCGCGGAACCCAGCTTCATGGAATCTTCGTCCAAGTCGATGACCGGTCGGGCACGTCGGTCGCCGCGACCGCACAGAGCGGCCGCTTCCTTTCGACCGACGATCCCGACGTGATCCTATTCCGCCTGGAAAAGGGCCGGCTGATCCAGGATTCGCCGAAATTCGCGGCGCCGCGAACCTTGTCGTTCGATCTCTACGATCTGCCAATCACCCTGCCCCGGGTCGATTCATTCCGCAGCCGCGGCCATGAGGAGCTAGAGGAACTGACCCTGCCGGAGCTCTTCCGCGACGGATACCTGCGTGACGTCCCGCAGGAGCAGCGGCTGGGGGCGCAGGCGAACTTTCACTTCCGCGTCGCAGAAGTGCTGATGATGCTGATGCTGCCGCTGCTTGCGGTGGCACTCGCCGTGCCGCCGAAGCGAAGCAGCTCGGCGCTCGGCATCTTCATCGGGATCGTGATCGTCGTCGCCTATCACAAGGTGAACCAATATGCCGAGCAGGCCGCGTCACAGGGCCGCATGGAGCCGATCCTGGCGCTGTGGATCCCGCTGATCGCGCTCGCGGCGCTCATCTACTGGATGTACCACGTGCTCGCGCACCGGCCCGGCGGCCAGCCCATCGGAGCGATCGAATGGGCCTTCACGCGGGCCGCGCGGTCCGTCCGCAAGCTCCTGCCGAAGGCGCGGACGGCATGATCAACCTGCAATTCTTCCCGTCACGCCGGCTCGCTTCCTACACGGTCAGGCTGTTCGTCACCCGCAGCCTTGCGGTCCTTGTCGCGCTGGTGCTCGTCCTGATGACTCTCGACCTGCTCGGGGAGTCGGGGAAGATCCTCGCGGTTCCCGGCAATGGCGAAGGGGAGCTCTGGACTTACGTCTCGCTCCGGCTGCCGCTGCTGATCTCGCGCTTCCTGCCCTTCTCGGTCCTCCTGGGAACGCTCATCGCCTTCACTGCGCTCAACCAGCACAGCGAAGTCGTGGCGATGAAGGCCGCGGGAATTTCCGCGCACCAGATGCTCGCCCCGCTGATCGTCGCCAGCCTGATCATCGCGGGCCTGCTGTTCGCCTTCAACGAGAAGGTCGTCGTGGGTGCGAACCGGCAGGTCACCGCCTGGAGCGACAACGACTATCGGCCGATCCCGCCCGAAAGCGGCATCCTGTCGAACGTCTGGCTCCTGCATGGCGACGACCTGATCCAGGCCGGACACGCCGGCGGATACGGCCGAGCGTTCCACGCAGAGCGCGTGCGCATCTACGACCGCGAAGGCGGCGTCCTAAATCGCATCATCCAGGCGGACCGCGCCGAGCCGCAGAACGGCGCGTGGAAGCTCACCAATGTCCGGATCTACGATTCCTCGATGAACGTGGTCCGGCGGGTCCCGGAAATGATGGGGCTGGAGGGCGTGAAGCCGGAGCAATTGACGCTCGCCAAGGTCGACCCGGAGCAACTCGATTTCTGGACGTTGAAGGAACGCATCACGCAGCTTGAGGAAGCTGGGCGCCCGGCGGCCGAAGCCAAGGCCGGGTTGTGGCACAAGATTTCGGGCCCGCTGTCGACTTTGCTCATGCCCCTGCTTGCAGCCACGGCCGCCTTCGGCCTCGCCCGGTCGGGTCAGGTGCTGCTCCGGGCCTGCGTCGGAATGGCGCTGGGCTTCGCTTATTTCGTCGCCGACAATTTCAGCATCGCGATGGGCAATGTCGGAGCCTATCCGCCCTTCCTGGCCGCCTGGGCGCCCTTCCTTCTGTTCCTGCTCGTCGGCGAAACCGTCCTCATCCGCTCGGAAGAATAGTCCGAAGCGGAGGCAAGCGCAGGTTGGGATTAAGCCTGTGCTGCCGAAAAGTCGGCGGTGCTCCTCCTCGCCGCCCTCGCATCCACGATCGATCCTGTCCCGGACACCCGCGTGACGGTGCAAGCGACGGTGCGGATCATGCGACGCGTCCAAGTCGTCAGGAAGCAATGGGAGCAGCTGCCGCCATCTCGACGCCGCGAGAAGATCGTGGTCGACGGCGGGCGGCAGATTTTACTCCGCCTGATCGAAATGGAATGAGCCCTACCGGGCGCCGGCGTTCCAGCTGCTTTCAGCGAGCCGCCCAACGAGCCGCGAAAGTCCGCGATGGCTCGACGCATGATAGACGCAGTCGCTGTCGAGTGCCTTGCACAGGCGGCGGTGCGCCTCGCCCAGCGCATGATACGGCAAGCCCGGAAGCAAATGGTGGAGCGCGTGATAGCGCAGCCCGACGGGAGCCCACAGGATCGGAAGGGTCGCGGGCGGAGGCACGTTGACGCTGTCCAGAAACTGGGCGGTCACCGTCATCGGCTCACCGTCATTCTCCCACAAATGCGCGACCAAAGTGCGGACCTGGTTGAGGAACATCACGCCGGCGGCGACACCAAGGAAGATGAGGAAGGTGCGCATCGGGACGACGCCGGTTGCAACCATCGCCAGAAGGGAGATTGCCCAGACGCTACAGGCGATCTCCATTACGAGCCACTGGCGGCGGAAGTCGCCTTCCGGCCGGGGACGGCGAAACTGCGGATTAATCTGGAGCCCCGAATATTTGGCGACGACGGTCTCGCGCAACCTCGGCGACAGGAGCGACATCGGTGCCAGCACGCCGAAACGGATCAGCATGCCGATTGGCGCCAGCGCCGCGACGATCAGGAAGACCGGCAAGGTCCAGGGCTTCATCAGCGCAAGCGGCAGATATTCGGGGTCGTTGACCGTCCCATAATAGCGCTTCGCATGATGCTGGTTGTGCACGCCCTCGTACATGAATGACGGCACCAGCAGCGGGATGCCGATGATCAGGTTCCACACCAGGCGGAAGCCGGGGACCGCGTTCGGCTTGATGTGCGTCAGCTCGTGGATGAAGCTTCCTGCGCGATACAGCGCGACGACCGCGACCAGGCCGGCAAGGACCGCGACCAGCGTCGAGTTGATAAAAATGGCGGCGAAGAGACCCGCATAGCCGACCAGCGCAGAGCCGACCAAGTCCGCCCAGTAGATCTTCGAATTTGCGACATTGAGGTCCCGGGTCAGGTCCGCCGCTGCCTTGAGCATCGCCTTGTCGTCGCCCGCAGGCGTGCGCACTGAAGCGCTCGCGTTCGGCGCATCGCTGCTGCGGCGCAGTTCGAGGGTGCTGGTCCGGGACATGATTTGATTGCCTCTGCAAATAGATAGTGGCGCGAACATGGCGCGGCAACGGCCACGGCTGGCGATTGGCGCCGCTCCGCGCTAGCCACTGCTGATGCAAACGCTGAGCATTCGTCCCGTGACGTCCAAGGCGGACCGCAAGGCATTCGTGGACCTTGCATGGGACGTCTATCGCGACGACCCGGCTTGGGTACCGCCGCTGAAGGATGAGGTCCACGGGCTGCTCAATCCGGAGAAGAACCCCTGGTTCGAGCATGCGCGCGCGCAGCTCTGGATGGCGGAGCGCGGTGGCGCGGCCGTGGGCCGCATCAGCGCTCAAGTCGACGACCTCGTGCAGGATCATATGGGTCAGGGCACCGGCCAGTGGGGCATGTTCGAGGCCTTGGATGCCGAGGCTGCGGCCGCGCTGATCGCGACCGCCGAGGACTGGCTTCGCAGGCAGGGGATGGGCCGGTCGCTCGGGCCGATCAGCCTGTCGATCTGGGATGAGCCGGGGTTGGAGATCGAAGGCTTCGACGAGCCGCCGACGGTGATGATGGGCCATCATCGCCCGCAATATGAAGGCTGGGTCGAGGCGGCGGGTTACGCGAAGGCGAAGGACTTGCTGACCTATGAGGTCGACATCGTGAACTGGTGGGATGCCACAATCGATCGGCTGATCACGATGGGCGAGAAGAACCCGCGCATCAGCATCCGTAGGGTCGACAAATCGCGGTTCGACGAGGAAGCGCAGGTGATCCTGGGCCTGCTCAACGACGCCTGGTCGGACAATTGGGGCTTCGTCCCGCTGACGAAGTCGGAGATCGCCTACGCCGGAAAGAAGCTGAAGCCGATCATTTATGAGGAGCTCGTGCGCATCGCCGAATATGACGGCGAGCCAGTCGCTTTCATGATCACCGTTCCGGACGTGAACGAACTGATCAAGGACCTGAACGGCACATTGTTTCCGTTCAACTGGGCGAAGCTGCTGTGGCGGTTGCGTAAGCCCCGCACCACCCGCGCCCGCGTTCCACTGATGGGCGTCGCGAGGAAGCTCCATGGAACGCGGCTGGCGAGCCAGCTCGCCTTCATGCTGATCGAGTCCATCCGGCGCGACGCCGTCGGAACCTACGGGATCAGGACGGGTGAGTTCGGCTGGATCCTCGAGGACAATAAGGGAATGCTGTCGATCGCCGAATTGCCCGGAGCCCGGATCAACCACCGATTCCGGATTTACGAGAAGGCGCTTTAGCTAAGCCAGCTCCACCCAGGTCGGCGCGTGATCGCTCGACTTCTCCTGCGCCCTCGCCCATTTGTCGACGCCTGCACCCTGCAACCGATCCGCCGCTTCCGGCGAGCAGAGCAAATGGTCAATCCGGAATCCCGCGTCTCGTTGCCAGCAGCCCGCAGTATAGTCCCAGAAGGTGTAGAGGCGGTCATCGTCCGGATGGTAGGCACGAAGCGCGTCGGTCCAGCCCTGATTGAGGATTCTCCGCCACTGTGAGCGCGTCTCGGGCTGCACCAGCGCATCGCTCGAAGCGGCGCGGATTGAGAAGACGTCGCGATCTTCGGGCACGACGTTCCAGTCGCCGGCCAGAATGACCGGCCTTTCGTCCTTCAGGAGCGCGCCAGCGTGCTCCTCAAGCCGCTCCATCCAGTTGAGCTTGTAATCGAACTTCTCGGTGCCGATCGGATTGCCGTTGGGCAAATAGAGTGAGGCGACCACCATGCCGTTCACGTCGGCCTCGATATACCGGCTGTGCGTGTCGTCGGGATCGCCGGGAAGGCCGACGCGCCGCAATTCGGGCGTGTCGCCCTTGGCAAGGATGGCGACGCCGTTGAATCCCTTCTGCCCGTGCCAGACCGCTCCGTAGCCCGCACCCTCGATATCGGCGATGGGCAGGCTCTCGTCGGCGCACTTCAATTCCTGAAGGCAGACGACGTCGGGCTTGTCGCGGTCGAGCCATTCAAGCAACCGCGGGAGCCGCGCGCGGATGCCGTTGATGTTGAAGGTGGCGAGCCTCAAACGGAAAAGCTGGAGCCGCAGCCACAGCCCGAAGCAGCATTGGGGTTGGTCACCTTGAACGACGCTCCGCCAAGGTCCTCGACGAAGTCCACCGCCGAGCCGCGGACAAGATCGAGGCTCACGGGATCGACCACCAGCTTCACGCTGTCGGTCTCCGCGACCGTGTCGTCGTCGGCCTGGGAATCAGCCAGCTCGAACTTGTAGGTGAAGCCGGCGCATCCGCCGCCATCGACGGCAAGGCGCAGGATCGCAGGCTTGGACTGGCGCTCCGCGATCCAGGCAACGCGTTTCGCAGCGCTTGGCGTCAGGGTGATGTCGGGCTCGCTCACCCGAACGAAATAGGAAGCGCAGTGCTGTTCAGCAACCTTAGCGCTTGGCTTCCTGCGGGCCGCCCAGGGCAACGGTGCTGTGCATCGGCTTGCCGCCACCAGACTTCTGCATCGCGAGCAGGTAATCGGTCGACTTCATGAAAGGCACCGGGTTGACGGCCTTGCCCTCGATGCGAACTTCATAATGCAGGTGGCTTCCGGTCGAACGGCCGGTCGAGCCCATCCGGCCAATGATCTGACCGCGGGTGACGCGCTGGCCGGGGCGAACCAAGATGCGCGACAGGTGAGCATAGCGGGTTTCAATGCCACGGCCGTGGTCGACCTTGATCAGATTGCCGTATCCGCCGCTGTTCCAACCGGCGTCGACGATCGTGCCGTCGGCCGTGGCGTGGATCGGGGTCCCGGCGGGGCCGGCGAGGTCGATACCCATGTGGCGGGCAGCGGCACCGCTGAACGGATCGGCGCGAACGCCATAGCCCGACATGAAGGCGGCGGTCTGGACCGGTTTATCGGACGGTACCGCAATGGCGCCGCTGGAGAGGGAATCGAGCTTCTTCCAGCTGGTGAAAAGCTGTTTGAACGTCGGGTCGGCGGCATTGCCGTCGAACGGGCCACCGCGGCCTTCCTGTCCGACTTGCGGCGGGTAGAAGCCCATGCGGCGGAGCGTGGATTCGTCGATGTCCTGATCGGCAAGGGCTGCGGCCAGAGCCAGCTGGCGATCCTCAATGAGCTTCACTCGGCGCTCGGTCTCGGCGGCGAGCTGGGCAACCTTGGCTGCATAATCGACGGTGGAGGCGACTTGGGCGGTGGTGGCGGGGACGGAAGCGGGGGTCACGAAACGGGCAACGGCATAGCTCGACCAGCCCACCAAAGTGAGCAAGGCGGCAGCGAAGACGATTTGAATGGAAGCGGAAAGCCGGAAGCGGCGCAGCTGCGTGCCGTCATGCACGAAAAAGTCGCGGTCCCTGAAAAGGCCGGACGTTGCCGCCAAAAACTTGGTCATTACCCCTCGCTCCAAACATCCATGCGGGCCGCGCCCGAGCGCAGTCCGAAAAAGCCAATGTTAAAGGAGCTCCCCAGCCCCCACTTGCCAGTGGATTTGCCCACCACCCTCTGGCGAAGGGGGAGACTGACCCCGCGGGGTTAATGAATTCAACCTTCTGTTCCTCTTGGCGGGACGAATTGTCCGCTCAGCGCGGTGAAGTGATGATTCTGGCGCCCTCGTGGAGAGAGAAAAGGGGCGAATCACTCGTTCCAGAAGCGGAACGGGCGAGATTTTCGCCTTCGCCTTGCCGATGCCGCAATCGCCGTTAGAACCGGCTTCGGGCCACGCCGTCCCAACGCGGCGCGTGCTCTCTGGAAGGAGAGTTGCATTGACTGACACCGCTGCGGCAGGCGCGTCGTTGCGCCGGCCGAAACCCTCCACATTACCGGCACGGCCGCATTTCTCGTCGGGCCCCTGCGCCAAGCCGCCGGGCTGGAACCCGAGGCTGATCGACACGCGCTCGCTCGGAAGGTCGCATCGTTCGGCGCTCGGGAAGGCGCGTCTCCAAGAGGCGATCGAACGGACGAAGGCGCTACTGCAGCTTCCCGAGGACTATCGCCTCGGCATCGTCCCCGCTTCAGACACCGGCGCGATGGAAATGGCGCTCTGGTCGCTGCTCGGTCCCAACCCCGTCACGATGCTGGCCTGGGAGAGCTTCGGCGCGGGCTGGATTACCGATGTCCTCAAGCAATTGAAGCTCGAAGCCGACGTCCGCACTGCGGATTATGGGCAGATCAGCGATTTTACCGGCATCGACAAGGCAAGCGATGTCGTCTTCACCTGGAATGGGACGACGAGCGGCGTCCGCGTTCCGAACGGCGACTGGATTTCCGACGACCGCGCCGGCCTCACCATCTGTGACGCCACGTCCGCCGCCTTCGCCCAGCGCATCGACTGGCCGAAGATCGATGTCGGCACCTTCAGCTGGCAGAAGGCGCTGGGCGGCGAAGGCGGGCACGGAATGCTCGTGCTCAGCCCCCGTGCGGTGGAGCGGCTCGAGCGAGCCCAGGAAAGCCGCGCGCTGCCCAAGATCTTTCGCCTCACCAAAGGCGGGGCGCTGATCGAAGGCGTGTTCAAGGGTGAAACCATCAACACGCCATCGATGCTCGCGGTCGAAGATTGGCTCGTCGCCCTCGACTGGGCGGACGGAGTGGGCGGGCTCGATGCGCTCATCGCTCGCGCCGACGCAAATTCTGCTGCGCTCGATCGCTGGGTTCAACAAGCGAGCTGGATCGAGCATCTGACGAGCGACTCTGCGATCCGCTCAAACACCTCCGTCTGCCTGCAGTTCGCGGACCGTTCCGACGAGGATGCGAACAAGGCGCGGCAGAAGGGCATCGTGAAGCTGCTCGAAGCGGAGGACGCCGCCTACGACATCGGTGCCTATCGCGATGCGCCCCCGGGGCTTCGGGTCTGGTGCGGCGCTACCGTGGAAACTTCGGACATTGAGGCGCTCGGGCCGTGGCTCGACTGGGCGTGGGAGGAAACACGATGACATTGGCGACACTATTGGCGGCCTTGCTTGCCCCGGCCGCTCCCGAAACCCCCGCAGGCGATCACAAGGTCATATATTCGGACATCGAGGCTGTGCGTCAGACCCAGGAGCGCATTGGCTGGTCAGACAGCGTCACGGCCGGCGACACCGTCTATGTTTCGGGTGTCATCGCCTTCACCCGGGCGTCCGACAAGGGCCTCGAGGACGCTTATGTGCGAGCTTTCGATCGGCTTACCGCAATCCTTATCCGCGCGGGCGTGACCTGGGCCGACGTCGTGGAGGTTCGAAGCTTCCACACCAACCCCACAGCGCAGATCGATGCGATGGCCGCAATCAAGCGCCGTTATCGTGCGGCCCCGGACCCCGCCTGGACGGCAGTCGGGACTTCGGCGCTGCTGTCGCCGACCGGAATCACGGAAATTGCGCTGGTGGCGAAGCTGCCCGCGGAGGAGCAGCGCAAGTGACCGTACGCGTACTGATTGCAGACAAGATGGACCCGCGCGCCGCAGCCATCTTCCGTGAGCGCGGGATCGAAGTCGACGAAAAGCCGGGACTTTCGGCGGACGAGTTCAAGGCGCTCATCGGAGATTATGACGGGCTGGCGGTCCGCAGCTCGACCCGGGTCGACGCGGAGGCGATGGACGCCGCGGTCCCTCGGCTGAAGGTGATCGGCCGCGCGGGTATCGGCGTCGACACGATCGACGTGCCTGCGGCAACCGCGCGCGGCATCGTCGTGATGAACACTCCGTTCGGCAACTCGATCACTACGGCCGAGCATGCCATCGCGATGCTGTTCGCGCTGGCCCGGGAAATCCCTGCCGCCGACCAGTCCACGCAGGCCGGAAAGTGGGAGAAGAACCGCTTCATGGGGGTCGAGCTCAGCGGCAAGACGCTGGGCCTCATCGGCTGCGGCAACATCGGCTCGATCGTCGCCGACCGCGCTCACGGCTTGAAAATGAAGGTTGTGGCCTACGACCCGTTTCTTTCACCCGAGCGCGCGATCGAGCTGGGGGTCGACAAGGTCGAGCTGGACGAACTTCTTCGACGCGCGGACTTCATATCGCTGCACACGCCGCTGACCGACCAGACGCGCGGAATCCTGTCGCGCGAGGCGCTGGCCAAGACCAAGCCGGGCGTCCGCATCGTCAATTGCGCACGCGGAGGGCTGATCGACGAAGCCGCACTCAAGGAAGGGCTGACAAGCGGCCACATCGCTGGCGCGGCGCTCGATGTGTTCGTCCAGGAGCCGGCGAAGGAAAACGCGCTGTTCGGGACACGCAACCTGATCTGCACGCCCCACCTCGGCGCGTCGACCAACGAGGCGCAGGTCAATGTCGCCATCCAGGTCGCCGAGCAGATGGCGGATTTCCTGTTGCTGGGCGGCATCACCAACGCCGTGAACATGCCCTCTTTGTCGGCCGAGGAAGCTCCCCGGCTGAAGCCATACATGGCGCTGGCGGAGAAGCTTGGACGGCTGGTCGGCCAGATCGCGGGAGCGGACATCCGCTCGGTCGCGGTGGAGGTCGAGGGCGCTGCCGCCGAGCTCAATATCAAGCCGATCACGGGCGCAGTGCTCGCGGGGCTGATGGGCACCTATTCCGATACGGTGAACATGGTGAATGCGCCGGTCTACGCGAAGGAGCGTGGGCTCGATGTCAGGGAAGTCCGCCACGATCGGGAGGTCGACTATCACACGCTGGTCGCAGTCACGGTCGGTACGTCCGATGGTGAAAAGCGCGTCGCGGGTACCCTGTTCGGCAATCGCGCAGCCCGGCTGGTCGACATCTTCGGAGTGGCCGTCGAGGCCGACCTCACGCCGCGGATGATTTATATCGTCAACACCGATGCTCCGGGCTTCATCGGAGCGCTCGGCACGACGCTGGGCAAAGCGAGCGTCAACATCGCGACCTTCAATCTCGGCCGTCGCAAGGCCGGCGGGGAGGCGGTGGCGCTGGTTGCGGTCGACGATCCGATCATCCCGCAGCTGACCGAAGAGCTTCGCCAGCTTCCCGGCGTTCGTCAGGTCGTCCCGCTGACTTTCTGAGGGCCGCTCGACGGGACCTCCAACTCGGTAAACCGGACGGGCATGATTTCGCGCGTCTGCACGCCGCCCGTCGCGCTCTTCTCGATCACGCTCAGCTGCTGAACTTCTTTGCCGCCAACGGGAATCACCATCCGGCCGCCGGGCTCGAGCTGCTCGACCAGCGCCGCCGGCACTTCCTCGGCCGCAGCGGTGACCAGGATCCGGTCGAAGGGCCCATGCTCGAGCCATCCGCGCGATCCGTCGCCGACGCGAACTTCGATGTCGTAGCCGAGCAATCCGAACCTCGTCCTGGCGCCTTCGGCAAATTCCTCAACGATCTCGACGCTGAAGACTTCGGCGCCCATGTCGGCCATCACCGCGGCCTGGTAACCGAAGCCGGTCCCGACCTCCAGGACGCGGGTTTCCGGCTGCAGATCGAGCAAGTCCAGCATCAAAGCGCCAATGAATGGCTGCGAGATGGTCTTGCCGAACCCGATCGGCAGCGGCGTATCCTGGTAGGACATCAGCATCAGGCTCTGCGGGACGAACAAATGCCGGGGTACGTCCATCAGCGCCCGGCGAAGCTGCGGACCCGGCGAATCCCGGCCGATCTCCTCGCCCGCAAGGTCGAAATGCATGTCGATGATCTCGACCATGTGGCGTCGGAAGAGCGCCAAATGCTGCTCGGTCATCGGCTTCATGTTGTCCTCGATGACCGAACGGACTCAGCCCATGCGCGTTCCTCAACTGGACGGTTTGGCGCGCTGCCCCTAGGAGCGCCGGGGCTTCTCACATCGGGGATTCGCTTTGGGCAACGTTACCGTCATCGGCGCGCAATGGGGCGACGAGGGCAAGGGAAAGATCGTCGACTGGCTCGCAAGCCGGGCCGACATGGTGGTGCGCTTCCAGGGCGGCCATAATGCGGGGCACACGCTCGTCGTCGGCGGCCAGACGTACAAATTGTCGCTGCTCCCATCGGGTATCGTCACCGGCACCCCGTCCATCATCGGCAACGGTGTCGTGCTCGATCCCTGGGCGCTGAAGGCCGAGGTCGAGCGCATCCAGGAGCAGGGTGTGAAGGTCACGCCGGAGATCCTGATGCTGGCGGAGACCTGCCCGCTCATCCTCCCCATCCACCGCGACCTCGATGCGCTGCGCGAAGATGCCAGCGGGGCCGGCAAGATCGGGACGACAAGGCGCGGGATCGGGCCCGCCTACGAAGATAAGGTCGGCCGCCGCGCTATCCGTGTGTGCGATCTCGCCCATCTCGGCGAGCTGGAGCCTTTGCTCGACCGCCTCTGCGCCCACCACGATGCATTGCGTGCGGGCTTTGGCGAGCCGCCGGTCGACCGCGAGAGGCTGCGCAACGACCTCGCGGATATCGCCGATTTCGTGCTCCAGTTCGCGCGTCCGGTATGGCGCGATCTCGACGAGGCCGCGCGCCGCGGCCGTCGGATCCTGTTCGAAGGCGCGCAGGGCGTCCTGCTCGACGTCGACCATGGCACCTATCCGTTCGTGACCTCGTCCAACACCGTGGCGGGCGCGACCGGGCCAGGCACCGGAATGGGGCCGTCGGCCGCGGGATTCGTGCTGGGAATCGTCAAGGCCTACACGACTCGCGTCGGATCGGGCCCCTTCCCGACCGAGCTTCAGGACGAGATCGGGCAGAGGCTGGGCGAGCGCGGCCATGAATTCGGCACCGTCACCGGCCGGCAGCGTCGCTGCGGCTGGTTCGACGCCGTGCTCGTGCGCCAATCGGTCGCCGTCAGCGGAGTCACCGGCGTCGCTCTGACCAAGCTCGACGTGCTCGACGGCTTCGAGACGGTGAAGATCTGCACCGGCTATACGATCGACGGGACGAAGTTCGATTACCTTCCGCCGCATGCGCAGGACCAGGCTCGCGTGGTTTCGCACTATGAGGAGATCGAAGGCTGGCCCGGCTCCACTCGCGGCGCCCGCAGCTGGGCCGATCTGCCGGCCCGGGCAATCAAATATGTTCGCCGGATCGAGGAGCTGATCCGCTGCCCGGTGACGCTTGTCTCGACCAGCCCCGAGCGCGACGACACGATCCTGGTGCGGGACCCCTTCGCGGGTTAGTGCCGCACCTCGAAGCGGGTCGAGCCTTCCAGTTCGGCGTCGCTGACGCGCACATTCGCTACGCGAGCGCCCGGGGGACCATCGCCGATGAGGTCGACGAGCCAGTTGACCGCTGCCTCGTCGCCTTCGAGATGCGCTTCGACGGAGCCGTCCGGGCAGTTGCGGACCCAGCCGTTGACGCCAAGCCGCTGGGCTTGTTCCTGGGTCCAGGCGCGAAAGAAAACGCCTTGAACCCGGCCGGTGACAGTGATTGCTCGCGCAACGGTCATGACAGCTGCGCAAACGCCGGAGCGTAGGCCGCGGTGCCCGACGCGGGCAGCGGTGATCCGAACGACTTCGCCATGAAATACGGTCCAGCGTAGGGCGAAGCGAAGGGGGCAGCAGCCTCTCGCGAGAAGCCGAAGCGGCGATAATAATCCGGCTCGCCAAGGAGGAAGACGATCTCCTCTCCGCGCTGCTCGGCCAGTCGCATCGCTTCATCGATCAGCGCGCTTCCGACGCCCCGCCGTTGCAACTCCGGAATCACCGCCACGGGGCCTAGCCCGAGCGCCCGATAGCTTCGTCCGTCGCCTTCGACCTGCATCCTGCTGAGCATGACATGGCCGACCACTTGCGCACCGTCCTTCGCAACCAGTGAAATCTGGGAATCGAGGTCGTCGTGGAGCATTTGCACCAGATCGGCCTCGGCCGGGGTCGGGAATGCCGCGAGGTGAACTGCGCGGATTCCGTCCGAATCTTCCCGGCTCTCCGGCTGGACGCGAAGGCTCATACCGTGGCGATGTCGGGCGCGTCCTCGGCCTTCATGCCGACTACATTGTAGCCTGCATCGACGTGGTGAATCTCGCCAGTAACCCCGCTCGACAGGTCGGAGAGGAGATAGAGACCTGCACCCCCGACATCCTCGATGGTGACGTTGCGGCGGAGCGGCGAGTTATATTCGTTCCACTTCATGATGTAGCGGAAGTCGCCGATCCCGCTGGCCGCAAGGGTCTTGATCGGCCCGGCCGAGATAGCGTTCACGCGCAGGCCTTCGGGCCCCAGGTCCATCGCCAGATATTTGACGCTGGTTTCCAGCGCGGCCTTGGCGACGCCCATGACGTTGTAGTGCGGGATGACCTTCTCGGCCCCGTAATAAGTCAAAGTGAGCAGCGAGCCGCCCGGCTTCATCATGGCGCTGGCGCGCTGAGCAACGGCGATGAAGCTGTAGACCGAGATGTTCATGGTCATCAGAAAATTGTCGATGCTGGTATCGACGAACTTCCCGCGAAGCTCGTTCTTGTCCGAAAAACCGATGGCGTGGACGACGAAATCGAGCGTCTCCCACTTTTCCTTCAGGTTAGCGAACGCCTTGTCGAGCGCATGCATGTCGGACACGTCGCAGTCGATCAAAGTGTCGGACCCCAGCTCCTCGGCGAGCGGCCGGACGCGCTTTTCGAGGGCCTCGCCCTGGTAGGAAAAGGCGAGCTGGGCGCCATGATCGCCGAGTGCTCGCGCGATGCCCCAGGCCAGCGAACGGTCGTTCGCCAGCCCCATGATCAGGCCCTTCTTGCCTTGCATCAATGCGGTCAAAGCTGCGGTCCCTCTTTTTGCGGCACGAGCTCCACGTCCTCTCCGGGCTGCGGCTCTTCCACCTCGAGCTGGTCCTTGTACGGACCCGAATAGATTTCGCCCTTTAGCGCCGTCGGCGAAGCTTCCGCCAGCGCCGCATTGAGCTCCGCGCCCATAACCACGCCGAGCCCGACCATGAAGAAGAAAATCAGAACGATCATCACCCCGGCGAGGCTGCCATAGGTCAGGTCATAGCCGCCGAGCAGGCTGATCGCTTCAGGAAGCAGCTCCGCCGTGCCCAGCCACCAGGCAGCGATCAGCAGCGCGCCGGGCCACTTTCTGCAGCCGCGCCGCCGATACCGGAGCGGGGTCAGCAGATAGAAGATGAAGTAGATCGTTGCGTACAAGGCGATCGCAGGAATGACGCGATAGAGGGTGAAGGCGTCGGAGACTTCCTGCGCCACCGGGATCCAGGCGACGACCGCATGTTCGACCGAGCTCAGGGCGACGCTCGCCGCAAAGGCGAACAGAAGCAGGAAGACCGCTCCGACGATCACCGCCATCGAGGACAGGCGGTAATGCCAGAACGGAGCGCAATATTTCACGCCATAGGCCCGGCGCAGGATGTCGCGGATCGTCTCGATGAAGCTGCCTACGGTCCACAACCCGATGATCGCGCCGATCCACAACAACGGGCCCGTCCGGGCGCTGAGGACCTCCGCAATGGGATCACGCAGGACTTCGGCGACATTCGGCGGAAGCTGGGCGAGCACAGTCGCGACGGTCATTCGGCCGCTCTCCGATTGCCCAAGAAGCTGCGCCAAGGCGGCCGCGAAGATGAAGAAGGGGAAAAGCGCCAGCAGTCCCAAATAGGCGAGGTTCCCGGCGTGGATGAAACCGTCGTTGTAGACGCCGACCGCGACTCGCTTGATCACTTCCAGCGGATATTCGTGCGGCTTCAGCTTCTCCGCGACGTCGCGCCCGAAGGCGGCGCTCATGCTCGCCAGCCGCTTGCGGCGTTCCTCTGGGGCTAGCGGGGAGTGGTCCTGCATCTACTGCAGTTAAACCCCGAGGCTCGCGCGCGGGTTGCCCCCGCCATCCCACCGTTCGGCGAACGCTTCGAGTTCTGCGTCGCCTGCGGGCAGGCTGACTTCCAGGTTCAGCAACTGATCGCCGCGTTTTCCGTTCTTTCCCGCAAAGCCGCGGCCCTTGATCCGAAGCACCTTTCCGGAGCTGCTTCCCTTCGGAACCGTCAGCATGACCGGGCCGTCGGGCGTCGGCACCTTCACCTTGGCTCCGAGAACGGCCTCCTTGAGCGTGACCGGCAGGTCCATCCGGATATCGTTCCCATCGCGCCGGTAGAAGGGATGCGCCGCAATCGAGATGGTGACCAGACCATCGCCCGGGCCGCCCGGTCCCTGCTCGCCCTTGCCCGCCAAGCGGATCTTCGTGCCTTCCTCGACCCCGTTCGGGAGCTTCAGATCGATGGTCTTGCCGTCCGCAAGGGTGATGCGCTGCGGCTTGAGCGTCGCCGCATCGACGAACGGCACCGTCAGCCGATAGGCGATGTCCGCGCCCTTTTGCGGCGCCCTGGCGCGCTGGCGGAAACCGCCGAAGCTGCCTCCGCGCCGGCTGCCCGTCGCTCCTCCGAAAAGCCCTTCGAACAGGTCGCTGAGATCGGCCGTGTCCCCACTAAACCCGCCCTCGAAGCCCTCGAAGCCTCCACCCTGGCCCGTCCGTGCGCCTCCCCCGAACCCGCCCGAACCGAAGGGCATCTTCGGATTGCCGTCCTCGTCGATCTCGCCGCGGTCGTACTGGGCGCGCTTGTCTTTGTCCGACAGCAGGTCGTAGGCCGCCGTCACCTCGCCGAAGCGCTTGGCCGCGTTCGGATTGTCCTTGTTGCGGTCAGGATGAATCTGCTTGGCGAGGCTGCGGTACGCCTTCTTGATCTCCGCTTCGCTCGCGCCGCGCTGCACGCCTAGCCGCTGATAGAGGTCCATACTGCTCCAATGCCGTAACACACCTCGTGTTTCCAGATGCGCCTTCCAGATGGGTTGCGGCAATGGCTGCTCCAAGCCTAAGCGGCCAACTTGACCGAGACCGATCCCTTCCGGCTGTTTGCCGACTGGTTTGCGGAGGCCCGCGAGAGCGAGCCAAACGACCCGGACGCCATGGCGCTGGCGACCGCCACGCCGGACGGACGTCCGTCGGTGCGCATGGTGCTTCTGAAGGGGCATGGCCCGCACGGCTTCACTTTCTACACCAATCTCGACAGCCGGAAGGGCGCGGAGCTCGCTGCCAACCCGCGAGCAGCCCTGCTCTTCCACTGGAAGTCGCTGCGCCGCCAAGTGCGCATCGAAGGTCCCGTCGAGCCGGTGCCGGACCAGGACGCGGATGCCTATTTCGCGACGCGCTCGCGCGATTCCCAGCTGGGCGCCTGGGCGTCGTGGCAGTCTCGCCCCCTCGACGCCCGGCCGACATTCGAAAAACGTTATGAGGAATTGGCCCGCCGCTTCGACGGCGCGGATGTGCCGCGCCCGCCCCGCTGGAGCGGCTACCGCCTGAAGCCCGAGCTGTTCGAGTTCTGGACCGACCGGCCGCACCGCCTTCACGAGCGGCGATTGTTCACCGCCGAGGACGCGGGCTGGCGTGAAGGGCTGCTCTACCCTTGAGCGGCGTTCATCATCACCACGGCCACGGCCACGCGCATGGCGACGAACGTTCGTCCCTGACCGCGCGGGCGGCGATGGCGAGCATCGCCATGGCGCTGTTCCTGATCGGGCTGAAGGCCTGGGCCGCACTGGAAACATCGTCGATGGCCATGCTCGGCTCGCTGGCCGATAGCGGGCTCGATCTGCTGGCGAGCATTGTGGTGCTTGCCGGGGTCCGTATCGCGGCGGTGCCGGCGGACAGCGATCATCGGTTCGGGCACGGCAAGGCGGAGGCCCTCGCAGCGCTGGTGCAGGTGATCCTGATCAGCCTGTCCGCCTTGTTCATCGGTTATCGCTCGATCGGTCGCCTGATCGCGGGCGAGCAGACGACCGACGCGGAGCTCGGCATCGGCGTTTCGCTGGTGGCGATCGTCTTCACTTTCGCGCTGATCACCTACCAGCGCTACGTTGTTCGCCGAACGGGTTCCGTCGCCATCTCCACGGACCGCCTGCACTACGCGTCGGACCTGCTGCTCAATCTGTCGGTCATCGTTGCCCTGGTGCTCGAGCAATATGTTGGATGGGGCGGAGCGGACGCGGTCTTTGGCTTGCTGATTGCTGCGTGGTTGTCGTGGGGTGCCTGGTCGTCCTCAAGCCATGCGCTCGACCAGCTGATGGACCGCGAGTGGCCCGAGGACCGGCGGGCGCGCTTCCTTACCGCCTGCGCGGAATATCCCGAGCTTGCCGGTCTCCACGATTTGCGCACGCGGACCAGCGGCACGCACCATTTCGCCCAGTTCCACGTCTGGGTGCCCGGCGACTGGACTATCGCTGAAGCGCATGGACACATGGATCGGGTCGAGGAGGAATTGCAGCAGCGCTTCCCGGCAACGGAAATTCTGATCCACCTCGACCCGGAAGGTCACACCGACCGCGAGACCATGCTACCGCCGGAAATCACGGAGAAAGCCTCGTGACTGGAATCCCGTTCTTTCAGGTGGACGCATTCGCCCAGAAGCCGCTGACCGGAAACCCGGCGGCGGTCATGCCGCTTGACCGCTGGCTTCCCGACAGCGTCATGCAGGCGATCGCTGCGGAGAATAATCTCGCAGAGACCGCATTCACGGTCCCGTCGGAGAGCGACGATGCCGATTATGAGCTGCGGTGGTTCACGCCAGCGGTCGAGGTCCCCCTTTGCGGTCACGCGACCCTCGCGGCGGGGCACATCCTCATCCACTCGGACAAGGTCCGGTTCAGCACCAAATCCGGTATCCTGACGGTCACCAAGCGAAACGATTTGCTGGAGCTTAACCTCCCGGCCGCAACCCTGAACAAGGTGGATGAGCCCGAGCTTTGCGAAGCGCTCGGCCTTAGCCCCCGGCCAGTTTGGCTCGCTTCGCCGGGCTTCAACGACAGCGCCATTGTGCCGGTCGAGACTGAGGCCGAAGTCCTTGCCGTCTCGCCGGACTTCACGAAGCTCAAGACCATCCATCGCATGGCCATCGTCACCGCGCGCGGCGACGAGCAGGACATCGCGAGCCGGGTTTTCGTCCCGTACGCGGGGATCGACGAGGATCCCGTCACCGGCTCCGCGCAC
>DASUVP010000304.1:0-4509 GCA_036378895.1 Sphingomicrobium sp. | reverse complement strand
AGCTGACCCCGTTCGGCAGGGTCTCGCGGACCACCGGCAGGCGGCAATAGTCGCGCCCGTCGGTCCCCTGCACGAGGAAGCCGGCGAATTCGAGCCCGCACGGGGCGTTGGCGTCGACCGGGATCATCGCCGGCGGCCGGACCTGCGAGGGAACCGACCGGCCGTTGATCATCAGCCGCCCGTCGCGAACGGCGATCAAGTCGCCGGGCAGGCCGATCACCCGCTTGATATAGTCGTCGGTCTGGCCCGGCGGGGTGACGATGACGATGTCGCCGCGGTCGGGCATGGCGCCGAGCAGCCGCCCTTCCCAGTGCGGCAGGACATGGAAGCTGGGGCTGACCCACGACCAGCCGTAGCTGTATTTGCTGACCACCAGCCGATCGCCCTTGAGCAGGGTCGGCATCATGGATTCGGATGGGATGTAGAAGGGCTTGGCGACGAAGCTGTGGAACAGCAGGACCGCGAGCAGCACCCACAGCAGGCCCTTGATCTCGCGCCAGACGGCAGAGCCCTTGCTCTCCTTCTTCGGCGGCGCGGGGACCGTTGCCGGATCGGCGCTCACGTCGGGAACGGTGTCGGTCAATCAGGGCTCCAGCTTGCGGGCCTGCAGGATCACGAACGCCTGCGCCCAGGGATAATCGTCGGTCATCGTCAGATGTATGTCGATGGCGTGGCCTTCCGGCGCAAGGGCGTCAAGCCGCGCCTTCGCTCCGCCTGTCAGCCGCAGGGTCGGCGCACCGGAGGGCGCATTCACGACGCCGATATCCTTCATGTAGACGCCACGCTTGAAGCCGGTGCCGACGGCTTTCGAAAAGGCCTCCTTCGCCGCGAAGCGCTTGGCGAGAGTCCCGGCGCGCGTGTGCGGTCGTGACGCGGCCTTGGCTTTCTCGACGTCGGTGAAGACGCGATTGAGGAAGCGGTCGCCAAACCGCCCGAGCGATTTCTCGATCCGCTCGATGTTGCAGAGGTCGGAACCGATCCCGACAATCAACGCGCTTCGTCCATCAGCGCGCGCATCCGGCGGACGCTGTCGTCGAGACCTGTGAAGATCGCCTCGCCGACGAGGAAATGGCCGATGTTGAGCTCGGCCAGTTGGGGGATGGCGGCGACGGGAATGACATTGTCGAAGGTCAGCCCGTGGCCCGCGTGCGGCTCGATCCCGTTCTTCACCGCAAGCGCGGCGCAATCGGCGATGCGCCTGAGCTCCGTCGCACGTTCCTCTCCGTCGAGGTGGGCGTAGCGCCCAGTATGGAACTCGACCACCGGCGCGCCCAGGCGCACGGCGGCTTCGACCTGCGCCTCCGAAGGCTCGATGAACAGGCTGACGCGAATGTTCGCGGCACCCAGCTTGTCGACATAATAAGCGAGGTGATTGTGCTGGCCGGCGGCATCGAGGCCGCCTTCGGTCGTCCGCTCCTCGCGCTTTTCGGGCACGATGCACGCGGCGTGCGGGCGGTGCGCCAGCGCGATCGCCAGCATCTCGTCGGTCGCCGCTACCTCGAGGTTCAGCGGCAGCCCGATCTCGGCCATCAGCCGGTCGATGTCCTGGTCGGTGATGTGCCGCCGGTCCTCCCGCAGGTGGGCGGTGATCCCGTCAGCGCCGGCCTCGGCGGCGAGGATCGCGGCTCGAACTGGGTCGGGATGATTGCCGCCGCGCGCGTTCCTTATGGTCGCGACATGGTCGATGTTGACGCCGAGACGGAGGCGGCTGCTCACGCTGCGGCGCGGCTTCCGGGCTTGATCGCCGGTATCGCCTTGAGCTCCGGCGGAAGCGCATCGGCTTCGTAGGTCGGGACGTCGATGCGGATCAGCGACGTGTAGGGCACCCCCAGATCGACGCTGCCGCCCGAGCGGTCGACGATCGACGCCGCGGCAACGACTTCGCCTCCCGCTTCCTCGATCGCCTTGATCGCCTCGCGCGACGACAGGCCGGTCGTGACGACGTCCTCGACCATCAGGACCTTCGCCCCGCTATCGATGCGGAAGCCGCGGCGGAGCTCGAACCGGCCTTCCGGCCGCTCGACGAAGACCGCCGGCTTACCCAGCGCCCGGCCCATTTCGTGGCCTATGATCACCCCGCCCATCGCCGGGGAGATCACGATGTCGATGCCGCTCCGGACGCTTTCCGGAAGCTTCGCGGCGAGCGCCCGGGCGATCCGCTCCGCCCGTGCCGGGTCCATAAGCAAGCGGGCGCATTGCAGGTAACGCGGGCTGCGCAGGCCCGACGAGAGAATGAAATGACCCTCCAGCAACGCATCGGCGTCGCGGAATTCCTTCAGCACGTCCTCTTCGGTCATGGCAGCGGCAATAGTCGCGGCAAACCTGCCCTTCAACTCCTGTGGAACAGGCGCTTGAGGGAGCGGAAAGCCCCGCCTATAAGCCGCCCGATTCAGGGGGTCGCGATCGCGGTGCTCCAGTCCCCAACCCAAGTCACCGGGGTGAGAATGAAATTGATTGCATGGGCGATTGCCCTGGCTGCCGCCGGCCTGACACCTGCAGCGGCACAGACTCCGCAAGCGGCTCAGCCGCAGGCGACGCAGCAGGTCTCCGGTCCCGCCGCCGCGACCGCTCCGTCGGAGCGCGCGCAAGGGCAGAGCCTCGATGCGGCGAACGCGCCCGCGCCCTCCACGCCGAGCACCGCCAATCCGCTGGCGACGGAAGCGACGGCCACCGGCTTCACGCCCACCCTTCCCGAGGAGCATATCGGCGTTCCGATCAAGGCCGGCACCGGCATCCAGGAGCAGGTCACCGAGATCGGGCGCGGCGCCGCGGCATTCCACAACGTGTGGCTGCTCCTGCTCTGCGTTCTCATCAGCTTCTTCGTCCTCGGCCTGCTTGGCTGGACGATCGTCCGCTACCGCCGCGGAGCCAATCCGACCCCGTCGCGCACGTCGCACAATACGGCGCTGGAAGTGGTCTGGACGCTCGTTCCGGTGCTCATCCTCGTCGCGATCGCCATTCCGTCCATGCGGCTGCTCAGCAAGCAGTACAGCCCGCCGCCGGCCGACCTGACGGTCAAGGTCGTCGGCAACCAGTGGTTCTGGACCTATTCCTATCCCGATCACGGCGAGTTCGAGATCGTCTCGAACATGCTGAAGGAGAAGGCGGACGTTAAGCCGGGCGACCGCTACCGCACCGACGCCGACGGCCCGCCGCTGCTCGCCGTGGACGAGCGGCTGGTCATCCCGGTCGGCAAGACCGTCAAGTTCCTCGTCACGTCCAACGACGTGATCCATGCCTTCTGGGTCCCGGCCTTCTGGAACAAGATCGACGCCAATCCCGGCCAGGTGAACGAGATCTGGGCCAAGGTCGATCGGCCGGGCGTCTACTTCGGCCAGTGCACCGAGCTTTGCGGTGCGCGCCACGCCTACATGCCGATCGCCGTCGAGGTCGTGCCGGAAGCGCAGTTCAATGCCTGGGTCGCGTCGAAGGGCGGAACCCTGCCGGGTGCGCAGCCCGCTGCAGCCCCGGCCGCCGCCGCTCCCGCCGCGGGGGCGCCGGCTGACGAACCGGCTGTCGAGCAGCCCGCCACCAACCAGGCCGCGACGGCCCAGAACTAAGAGCGGAAACGAAAGCATCATGGCAACCACCGCAGACACTCTTCCGCTCAAGGCCCATGAGGCGCACGACGCGCATCATGACGCGGACCACAAGCCGGGATTCTTCACCCGCTGGTTCATGTCCACGAACCACAAGGACATCGGCACGCTCTACCTGATCTTCGCGATCGTGGCGGGAATCATCGGCGGCGCCATCTCGGGCATCATGCGCGCGGAGCTGATGGAGCCGGGGATCCAAGTCCTCAACCAGGGCTGGCCGCTCGGTTCGGGCACCGCCAATTTCGACGAATGGGCGCACCATTGGAACGTGCTGATCACCGCGCACGGCCTGATCATGGTCTTCTTCATGGTCATGCCGGCGATGATCGGCGGTTTCGGCAACTGGTTCGTGCCGCTGATGATCGGCGCGCCCGACATGGCGTTTCCGCGGATGAACAACATCAGCTTCTGGTTGCTGATCCCGGCCTTCTGCCTGCTGCTCGGCTCGAGCTTCGTCTCCGGCGGCAGCGGCCTTGGCGCCGGCACCGGCTGGACGGTCTATGCGCCGCTTTCGACGTCGGGCTCCGCCGGACCCGCGGTGGACATGGCGATCTTCTCGCTGCACCTGGCGGGCGCCTCCTCGATCCTTGGCGCCATCAACTTCATCACCACGATCTTCAACATGCGCGCGCCGGGCATGACGCTGCACAAGATGCCGTTGTTCGTCTGGTCGATCCTGGTCACCGCGTTCCTGCTGCTGCTGGCGCTGCCGGTGCTCGCCGGGGCGATCACGATGCTGCTCACCGACCGCAATTTCGGGACGACCTTCTTCGACGCCGCCGGCGGCGGCGATCCGGTGCTCTATCAGCATCTGTTCTGGTTCTTCGGCCATCCGGAGGTCTACATCATGATCGTGCCGGGCTTCGGTATGGTCAGCCAGGTGATCGCGACGTTCAGCCGCAAGCCGGTC
>DASUVP010000303.1:0-8638 GCA_036378895.1 Sphingomicrobium sp. | reverse complement strand
CCGCCGCTCAGCCGCTGGCCGAGCCGCATCGCTAGGCCCCAGCAATGCGCGCGCTTCAGCTCACCGGGCCGGCACAATTGGTCGAGGCGCTCGTCCGGCAGCAGGTCGCGGCCGAAGTTGGAGGACAAAGCCTGCGCCATGATCACCCGGCCCGGCGCGTCGACGGCGGTCCAGTCGCCGTGAAGCGCCATCTCGACCCCGCGATCGGCGCGGAACATCGGCGCGGCCTGCCACGCGACGTCGGCTAGAAGGCAAGCGGCGAGGCTCAGCCGCTCGAGCTCCGGCGGGTCGTCGAACAGAGGCGCGATCCAGGCGTGAAGCTCTTCGCCATGCTGTCCGAAGCGATGCTCGCCGCCACCGGCGTCGCGCGCGGCCTCGATCAATGGATCGAGCCGCCGGGTCGCCTCGTCGAGCTGTGAATAGAGCAGGCCCTCGCGAAGACCGAAGGCGGAAACGACCAGCTCGCTCGGCTCCAGCGCCTCGACCACTTGCTCAAGCAGCATCGCCGCGATGGGAGCGCTGGCGAGGCGGGCGCCGGACAGTGCCTCGGTCCATCCGCCGGGCTTCTCGGCCATGCGCCGAAGCTCCGCCGCGCGCTGCGGCTTCATCCGGTAGTGGTGCGTCGCCGGGAGCGGGAAGTCGGTGACGATCATGTCCATCTTGGCGAGCGCGCGCCATGACCCGCCGACCATGAAGAAGGGCTTGTCCCGGCCCACTTTCGCTAGTCCCGCTTCCTTGAGGCCGCTTCGGAGAAGCTCGCGGGCTTGCTTTTCTCCCGACTTGCCCTGCTCCACGCGGAGCACGCCGAGCGGAAGCGAGATGTTTCGGCCGGTCGAGGATTCTCCGACTTCGATCAGCTCGAGGCTTCCGCCGCCGAGGTCGCCGACGATTCCCTCGGCGCCGGGAAAGGCGGAAACGACTCCAAGCCCCGAGTAACGCGCTTCCTCCTCGGCGCTGATCACCTTGCAGGGCAGGCCGATGCGGCCGACCGCTTCGACGAACTCCTCGCCATTCTCGGCGTCGCGGACTGCCGCGGTGGCGACGACCTGCGCCCGTTTCACGCCCATGTGGCGGAGCAACAGCTTGTAGCGGCACAGCGCGGAAAGGGCCTTGCGCTCGCTTTCCGCCGAAAGCGCGCCGTCGTCGCGAAGCCCTGCGCCGAGGCCCGCCATGACTTTCTCGTTGAAGATCGGCGAGGGCGCCCGCTCGCGCCCCGAATAGACGACGAGGCGGACCGAGTTCGAACCTATGTCTACGACCGCGACCGGTTCCCGGCGGCTCACTTGTCCCCGCCTAGCGCCCGCGCTGGAAGCGCAGCTTGGGAACCTTGCGGCCCTTCTTCAGCGCCTGCCCGCGCCCCGACAGCGACGGGTTGCTCATGAAATATTCGTGCAGGTTGAAAGCTTCGGCGGGTTTCGCCCGAAGTCGTTCGTACCGCCCGTCGGGTAGCAGTCGCCAGCTCTGCTGATTGTCGATCAGGTTCGCGACCATCACCTGGTCGAGAAGCTGGGCGTGAACGGTCGGGTTCTCGATGGGCAGCATATACTCGATCCGCCTGTCCAGGTTCCGGGGCATCCAGTCCGCCGAGCTGATGTACACACGGGCATCCGGGTGTGGCAGCTCATGCCCGTTTGCAAAGCACCACATGCGTCCATGTTCCAGGAATCGGCCGACGATCGATTTCACGAAGACGTTTTCGGACATCCCCGGGACACCGGGGCGAAGGCAGCAGATGCCACGAACGACAAGGTCGATGCGCACGCCCGCGTTGCTCGCATCGTAGAGCTTGTCGATGATGATCGGGTCGACCAGCGCGTTGAGCTTCGCCCAGATTCCAGATGGCTTGCCCGCCTTCGCTGCCGCAATCTCGGTGTCGATTAGGCGGAGCAGCTCGGGACGCATGCCCTGCGGCGAGATCACCAGCTGCCGCAGGTTCTTCGGTTCCAGATAGCCGGTAATGTAGTTGAACAGCTTCGCCGCATCGCGTCCAATCCTCGCGTCCGCGGTGAAGTAGCTGACGTCGGTGTAGATGCGCGCGGTGACCGGGTGATAATTGCCCGTGCCGAAGTGGCAATAAGTACGATAGCCCTTCGCCTCCCGGCGAATGACCATTGATACCTTGGCGTGGGTCTTCCAATCGACAAACCCGTATACGACCTGAACACCTGCGCGCTCGAGCGCATTTGCCCACAGGATGTTCTGCTCTTCGTCGAAGCGTGCCTTCAGCTCGATGACCGCGGTCACCGACTTTCCCGCCTCGGCCGCGTCGATCAAGGCACGGATGATCGAGGACTGCTTTCCCGCGCGGTAGAGCGTCTGCTTGATCGCGACCACGTCCGGGTCGGCTGCCGCCTGCCGGACGAACTCGACCACCACCTCGAAGCTTTCGTAGGGGTGGTGGACGAGGATGTCCTTCTCCTTGATCGCCGCGAAGCAGTCGCCGCCATTCTCGCGGATCCGTTCGGGGAAGCGCGGGTCGAAAGGCGGGAACTTGAGGTCCGGGCGGTCCTCCTCGACGATCGCTGACAGGTCCGCCATCCCGAGGAGCCCCCGGGTCTCCGAGATGATCGCGGTCGCGGCGTCCTGGCCTTCCTTGACGAAGCGTACCAGACCGGCCGGCATGTCCGCTTCGATCTCCAGCCGGACGACGCGCCCGCGCCGCCGCCGCTTGATGGCGGTTCGGAAGAAGCGGACAAGATCCTCGGCCTCTTCCTCGATTTCGATGTCGCTGTCGCGGATGACCCGGAACGCCCCGGTGCGGAGAAGTTCGTACTTCGGGAACAGATAGTCGGTCTTGCGCCGGATCAGCGTCTCGAGCGTGATATAGCGCGGCTCGTCGCCGGGGATCCGGATGAATCGGGGTACTCCGGCCGGGAGCATGATCAGCTCTCGGATGATGGTCTTTCCGCGCTTGAGCTCGAACAGCAACGAGAAGCCGAGGTTCGGAATGAACGGGAAGGGGTGCGCGGGATCGATGGCCTGCGGCGTCAGGACCGGGAAGATCTGCTCACGAAAATAGGAATCGAGCCAGCTTTCCGCCTTCGCGTCGAGTGCCTCGTAGCCGACGACAATCAGGTTTTCGGCGGCCAGCGCCTGGCGCAGCTCCTTCCAGACTTCCTCCTGGCTTGCGACCAGCCGGTCCGCTTCCTCGGTGATCGCGGCGAGTTGCTGGCCGGTCGTCAGCCCGTCGGGCGACCGTTCCTCGACCCCCAGCGCCTGGTGGGCCTTTAGGCCGGCGACCCGGACCATATAGAACTCGTCGAGGTTGCTGGCCGAGATGGACAGAAAGCGCAGTCGCTCAAGCAGCGGGTGGTGAGGGTTGCACGCTTCCTCGAGCACCCGCCGGTTGAACGCCAGCCAGCTCAGCTCGCGGTTGAAATAGCGCCGCTCGGGTACAGCGGTCTCGACAGCCGGAGCCGGCACGTCCGACGGTAGCGGGGTCGCCATTCGCCTCTCGCGTTTTACTGCCGGCATGTATTGCTATTAACAGGCCGCGCCGTGGATGTCGCCGAACTGAAACAGAGTGACATTACAGCTGTGTGACGATGGCGTGAAAAGGCGAAACACCGACAGGGGAGAAGCGACCGTGGCGAAGGAAAAGAAGGCGAAACCCGCAAAAACCGGCACTGGCACTGCTCCTGCTGCAAGGCCCAAACGCGCCGCTCCGAAAAAGGGCAATGCCAAGGTCGTCGCCAAGGCCGTGAAGGGCGCGAAGAAGATCGCGAAGAACCCGATGACCACCGAAATCGTCGCCGCGACTCTTGTCGCCGCCGCGGCGGCGCTGCGCGACCCGAAGAAGGCCAAGGCACTCGCCCTTGAGGCTGCCGACGATCTGAAGAAGGCCGCCAAGTCCGGCGCCGACGGCGGTGCGCTGTGGAAGCTCGCGCTCGACGTCGCCCGCCGCAGCATCGACACCGTCGGCAAGGACGACGGAGCGAAGAAGGCCAAGAAGTCGGGCGCGAAAAAGAAGTAGCGGCGTCGCGGTCAATACATTCGGCGGGATGGTCATTCCTGGGCGCCCTGAGGTTACCTAAATGGCGGCCATGCTGAAGATACCAACGCAAAAGCTCTACCTGGACGATCTGCGCGTCGGCCTCCGCTTCGCCAGCGCGCAGCATCGACTGGACGCGGAACAGGTCAAGAGGTTCGCCGCTGAGTTCGACCCGCAGCCGTTCCACCTCAGCGAGGAAGGCGCCGAAGGCACCCTGTTCGGCTCGCTGGCGGCGAGCGGCTGGCACACCGCCGCGCTGACGATGCGCATGCTGGTCGAGGCGGTTCCGCTGGCGGACGGCCTCGTCGGGGCCGAGCTTCAGATCAGCTGGCCGAAGCCGACCCGGCCTGGAATGACCCTCCAGGTGTTCAGCGAAGTCGTCGACATCAAGCCGTCGCGCTCCAAGCCGAACATGGCGATCGTCACCATGCACAACGAAACCCGCGACCAGAACGGCGAAGCGCTCCAGCTGTTCACGGTGAAGATGCCGGTGTTCAAGCGGCCGGAGGCTTAGCTAGGCTGTCAAAGCTGTCCGCGCTGCCGGCAAATGGGTTCTGCTGATCGGAACTGCCGTGCCATCGACCAGCCGGGCAATTGCTCGTCCGGACGTTCTTTCCAGCGCGCGAACACCGTCCTTGGCCACCCACCAGCTCCGGTGCACGCGAAGGCCCAGCCGGGAATCGATGAGCGCCGCCGCGTCTGCCAGTCGCATCAAGACCAGTGCCGAACCGTGGAGAGTGTGCACGCGTACGTAATGATCCTCAGCTTCAAGCGCGAGGATGTCCTGGCGCAAAGCTGCTGGAAGCTTCGACACGAACTCAGGCGGGTATTCGGGAGCGGGGGCCGGCTGTTCCACGAGCGCGCCCGGAGGGGTTCGGTCCTCCGGGAGTGTGAGCCAAGCGATCAGCAGCTGCACCAGCGCCACGTACGGGAACAATGTGAGCATTTGTACAGGGCTGAACGTTCTGCCCGGTCGCACCACTCCCATGGCCCAGGCCACGAAGAAGGTCATGGGCACCGCCGATGCGGCGGCTACTGCGAAGATCCGTGCGAGCGATTTCCGGCTCCCCGCAGTGGATGGAAGCAGCCGCTCGGCCGCAACAGCCGCTCCAAAGCCGGCGATCGCAATGACCATCCAGAAGGGATATTTGACCTCCGGGGGATAGGCGTGTTGCGATCCGAATGGACCCGTTACTCCAAGCAGCAAGCCGACTGCGACAGCACTGAAGGGGCCTCGCCACCTCCCTATTTGCCGCCATTCACGCATCGCCAACTGCATCCGCCCTCCTGTCACGAAATAGCGAAGGCTATTCACGACTTTCCCCGTTGTCGACCGACATCGCCACCCGGCAACCGGCCGCCACAAACGTCGCCATGGACACGGGGAGAAGGCAATGAATCGGATTATCGCATGTGTAGCGTTGGCGTCTGCAGCATTGCCGGCGTCAGCAACCGAAGCCGCAGCGTCGATCGCCGTGAACTGCGACGCAGGACCCGCTGCGTCGGGCGGCGAGGCCCCCAATCTTCACGGCCATTGGGATTTCCTGATGGTTCCCCGGGGAACGCCCAGTTTCGGACTTATGTCGATCGGCTTCGTCGGCGCCGACTATGGCGGTTCGCTGGCGCCGGCGAGGACCGCGCCCGTTGTCCTGCGCAAGGTCACCTTGACCGGCAACGGCATTCAACTGGTCGTTGCCTCTCGGGAGGGCGACGTCCTGTTCGACGGGAAGCTGTCAGCCAAGGGCGACTTCATGTGCGGAACCGTAACCTACCACGGAGGCGAAACCTTCCCGATGGTGGCGCAGAAGCGGCCTTCGACCTACCAGTCTCAGCCTCAGGCTCAGCGCGTGCGGTAATCGGGCGACGGATGTCCGCTTCGGGCCGAAAGCGGACGTTAGGGGCGACGGTATGGACTCCTTAGTGTGTTATGAATATAATACACATACTAAGGAGTACTGCGATGTTGGAGAACCCAGTCCACAAGCGAACTGCGATCGGCGCCGCCATCGGCGCGGTCGTGGCCATACCCCTACCTTTCATAGGACCGATCATCGGCGCCATCGTTGGCGGCGGCGTCGGCTATTTCACGGCACAGCAGCGCGCTCAGAGATAGGGGCGGAACTCGTCCACAAGCCGTCGGTACAGGTCGCGCTTGAAGGGGACGATCAGGTCCGGAAGCTCGTCGGGATCGACCCATTTCCAGTCGTTGAACTCGGGGTGTTTGGTGGCGATGTCCACGTCGCTGTCGTCGCCAAGGAAGCGCGCGAGGTACCAATCCTGCAGCTGGCCCTTCCACTTGCCGCCCCATAGTTTGCCCTGAAGCTCGGGCGGCAGGTCGTACTTCAGGCGCTCCGGGCATTCAGTGATCCGCTCGACGAGCTTGGGCGAAATGCCGGTTTCCTCTTCGAGCTCGCGCTTGGCTGTTGCCCAGGGTTTCTCGCCCTTGTCGATCCCGCCCTGCGGCATCTGCCAGGCCTCGTCGGTATTATCGATGCGCCGCCCGACCAACACCTTCCCGTCTTTGTTCAGAAGCATCACGCCGACCCCGCGGCGGTAGAGATGATCGTCACTGGCCATGTAGCCGGCCTTAGCGCGGGGCTTTCGTGACAGAAAGGTGGCGAAACAGGCGTCAGAGTCTTAAAGGGGTCGCAAGACGAAACTCTCAGCGTTTGTAAGGACTCGCACGTGGCGACCGCCACCCATCTCATCACCGAGGACGAAGCCGCCTCGCATCCCAAGTCCGAAGCCGTCGTCGTCCGTTTCGCGGGCGACAGCGGCGACGGCATGCAGCTCACCGGCGGCCAGTTCACCCTCTCCACCGCGCTCGCCGGCAACGACCTCGCGACCTTCCCCGACTTCCCGGCGGAGATCAGGGCGCCGCAGGGGACGACGTTCGGCGTCAGCGCTTTCCAGATCAATTTCGGCTCGACCTCGATCGAGACCGCGGGCGACCAGCCCGACGTGCTGATCGCGATGAACCCCGCGGCGCTGAAAGTGAACGCCGACCAGCTTCGCGAAGGCGGGCTGATCATCGCCGACGAGGGCGAGTTCACGGCGCGCAACCTCGCCAAGGCGGGATACGAGCAGAACCCGCTGGAGGACGGAAGCCTCGCCAAATGGCAGCTCGTCCACTTCAACATCTCGCAGCTGACGCTCGATGCCGTGAAGCCGTTCGGCCTCGGCAACAAGGAAGCGCTGCGCTGCAAGAACATGTGGACGCTGGGGCTCGCGCTCTGGATGTTCGACCGCGACCGCCAGCCGATCGTCGACTGGCTGAACACCAAGTTCGCCAAGGCGCCGGAGCTGGCCGAAGCCAACATCGCCGCTCTCAACGCCGGCCATTCCTATGGCGAGACGGTCGAGCTAGGAGGTGTCCACAAGCACCATATCGACGCGGCCCCCGCGGAGCCCGGCCTCTACCGCACGGTCACCGGCGCGGAGTCACTGGCGCTGGGCCTCGTGGCCGGGGCGCAGCTAGCGAACCTGCAGATGTTCTTCGGTTCCTATCCGATCACGCCGGCCAGCCCGCTGCTCCATCACTTGGCGCGGCTGAAGGAGTTCGGGATCACGACCTTCCAGGCGGAAGACGAGATCGCGGCCATCTGCGCGGCGATCGGCGCCTCCTACGCGGGGCAGCTGGGCGTGACCTCGTCGTCCGGTCCGGGCATCGCGCTGAAGACCGAGGCGCTGGGCCTCGCGATCATGACGGAGCTTCCGCTGATCGTGGTCAACTCGCAGCGCGGCGGGCCCTCGACCGGCCTGCCGACCAAGACCGAGCAGTCGGACCTCTATCAGGCCGTCTACGGCCGCAACGCCGATGCTCCTCTGCCGGTGATCGCGGCGCGCTCGCCAGCCGATGCGTTCGAATGCGCGATCGAGGCCGTGCGGATTTCAACCCGCTACATGACGCCGGTCATCATCCTGACGGACGGCTACATCGCCAATGCGGCGGAGCCATGGAAGGTGCCGGACATGAGCGGCTACGAGCCGTTCCCGGTCAGCTATTTCGAGACCGCGCCGGCGGAAGGCGAGGGGGTGATGCCCTACGCCCGCAACGGCGATCTCGCGCGGCCGTGGATCAAGCCGGGCACGCCGGGCCTCGAGCATCGCATCGGCGGCATCGAGAAGGCGCCGGGTTCGGGCAACATCGACTACTCGCCGGCATCGCACCAGGAGATGACCGACACGCGCGCCGTAAAGGTCAACAAGGTGGCGGAGACCATCCCCGACCAGGACGTCTGCATCGGCAAGGCTGGCGCGAAGCTGGCCGTCGTGGGCTGGGGCTCGACCTTCGGCCCGATCCATCAGGCGGTGCGGCGCTCGCTGAACAGGGGCCTCGACGTCGCCCACGTCCACATGCGCCACATCTGGCCGATGCCGCGAAATATGTCTGTCCTACTCCGGTCCTTCGAGCATATCCTCGTGCCTGAAATGAACACCGGCCAACTGAAGACCGTCCTTCGCGATCAGTTCCTCGTCGATGCGAAGCCGCTCAACAAGGTTAGCGGCCACCCCTTCCGCATCGCGGAGATCGAGGCTGCGATCGAAAGGGCATTGTTCGGCGAAGAGGCGTCGTGACCGTGAACATTTGTGAAGATTCGCGACTGAGCGGACGATGAAACCGATCAACCCGTGGCCGATGATCGC
>DASUVP010000302.1:0-4860 GCA_036378895.1 Sphingomicrobium sp. | reverse complement strand
GCAAGCTCGGCGCCGCGCCTGCGCAAAAGACTGCGCCCCGCAAGAAGGCGCCGGCGCCCGAACCCGTGAAATGAAAGAGGCCCGGCGGTAGTCCGCCGAGCCTCTCATCCCACACTCTCAGCACATTTAGCCGCGATGCTGCGCGCGCATCCGCTCACGCGCCTGGCGTCGCTCGTCGGGAGTGATCTGCCCGTCGCGATTGGCGTCGGCCATGTCGAAGTGCCGGAGCGCGGCGGCTTGCGCTTCCTGCAGAGTCACCCGGCCATCCTTGTTCGCATCGGCCATCTCGAACATGTGCCCGCTGAACCCGGCCATGTGCATTCCCCGGCGGCCGCCGCCGCGGCGGTCCGGGCGGCCGTCGTCATTGTGGTCGCGCGACGCGATGCGCTGCTCGCGCTGCGCCGCATGTGCGTCCCATTCGGCGCGGCTGATCGCACTGTCGCGATTGCTGTCCAGACGCTCGAACGTATTTTCGCGGCGGCCTTCGCGGCCCTTGCGGCGTTCCGCCCACTGTCCGCGAAGCGCTGCCCTGGCGCCGTCGGCTTCGGCCTTGGTGACCGATCCGTCGCGGTTGGTGTCGAGCTTCGCGAAATGCTCGGCGATTTTCGCCTGCACCTCGGCGCGGGTATGCACACGTTCCGCCTTCGCCTGCGGCGCCTGCCCCGGAACCGGAGCGAGCTGGGCGACTGCTGCTGCGGACACGAGCAGTGCTGCGCCGCCAATCAAAAGCTTACTCATCGACTTGCCTCCTCGCAGAAAGTCGAGTCCCGTTAAGCGATTGAAGCTGTATCGCCGTTGAATGCCGCGTGGACAAAGCCGCCGCGTCCACTAGTAGGCACCGGTTCCGAAGCAGGGGTCCCAAGCGTATTTCAGCATGAGCACGTTCGCCGATCATGCCGCCGTCGAACCGCCCCCATCGGCGCCTCGCTTATGGTGGGAGACGCGCACGTTCGCGCTGCTGCTGATGCTGCTGTCGATCGTGCCCTTGCTCTATCCGCAGAACGCCGCGCTCGTCGACCTGTTCGGCCATATCGGCCGCTACCGGGTCCAGCTCGACGTCGCGAGCTCGGCCTATCTCCAGCGCTATTACGAATATGACTGGGCGCCGATCGGCAATCTCGGCGTCGACGGGCTGGTCCAGCTTCTCGGACCGATCTTCGGTCTCGAAACGGCGGTGAAGCTGATCATCATGTCGATACCGGTGCTGACCGTCGCCGGCTTCCTTCTCGTGGCGCGCGAGGTTCACCACCGCCTCCCACCGACGGCGATCTTCTCGCTTCTGTTCGTCTACAACCACCCGTTCCTGTTCGGCTTCGTCAATTTCGCCTTCTCGATGGCGCTGGCGTTCCTGGCCTTCGGCCTGTGGCTTCGCCTTGCCCGACAGGGGCGGTTCAGGCTGCGCGCGATCCTGTTCGTGCCGATCTCGTTCATCGTCTTTTTCGCGCACACCTTCGGCTGGGGGACGCTCGGCCTTCTGGCCTTTTCGGCGGAAGCGGTCCGGCAGCATGACGAAGGCCGCGGCTGGTTCCGCTCGGCGATCAACGCGGCGGCCCATGCGTCGGTGCTTGCGCTCCCGATCATCGTCGTCCTGGCGTGGCGGGGCGAAAGCTCGGGCGCGATGACCCGCGCCTGGTTCTACTGGAAGCTGAAATGGGAATGGATCTACTCGGCGGTCCGCGACCGCTGGCGTTGGTTCGACATCGCGACCGTCGCGACGGTGCCTCTGCTGTTCCTTTTCACGCTCGCCGACCGCCGGCTGGCCTTTTCGCGTAACCTCGCCTTCTCAGCTTTGGTTCTGCTGGTCTGCTTCATCCTCCTGCCGTGGACCGTCTTCGGCTCGGCCTATGCCGACATGCGGCTCGCGCCGTACATGCTCGCGCTCGTTCCCCTCTCGGTCCGCTTCCGCGAGGAGACCGATTTCCCGACTGCGCGGATTCTCGCCGTGGTCGGCCTCGCGGCCGTCGTTATCCGCATCGCGGGAGTGACGTGGAGCATGGGCATTGCGGCGCAGGACCAGGAAGCCAAGCTCCAGGCCCTCAACCATGTGCCGGAGGGCGCGGCCGTGGTCTCGCTCGTCGGGCGCGATTGCCGCCGGGTCTGGACCTTGCCGCGCAACAGCCATCTGCCCGGAATGGTCATCGCACGCCGCCAAGGCTTCTCGAACGACCAGTGGCAGATCGACGGCACCAACCTGATGAAGGTGACCTACAGGGACGCCTACCCCTTCTGGAAGGACCCGTCGCAGATGGTCTTCCCGGACTGGTGCGGAGGAAAACGCCGCTGGACGGTCAACAAGGCGCTCGAAGCGATTCCCCGCGACAAGTTCGACTATCTGTGGCTGATCGATGTCCCGGCCTACAACCCCGAATTGACCCGCGGAATGACGCCCGTCTGGCAAGGACGGGGGTCGATGCTCTATCGTCTCTAGAATGAGCACGCTGTCGATCGTCGTTCCCTGCTTCAACGAAGAAGCCTGCATCCCCGAATTGTATCGACGGCTGACCGCCGCGGCGCGCGCTGCCGTCGGTGACGATTACGAACTTGTTCTCGTCAACGACGGATCGAGCGACGGCACATGGCCGGCGATGCAGCGCATCACCGATGCGGACGATCACGTGCTCGCGGTCAACCTTTCACGCAACCACGGGCACCAGCTCGCGCTGACGGCCGGGCTTGACCTCTGCCGCGGCGAACGGATCCTGATCATCGACGCCGATCTCCAGGACCCGCCGGAGCTCCTGCCGGCGATGCTCGACGCGATGCGCAATGAGGATGCCGATGTCGTCTACGGCGTGCGCAAGAGCCGGACCGGCGAAACGGCGTTCAAGCGGGCGACGGCTCACGGTTTCTACCGGCTTTTGTCGCGCGCGACCGAGATCGACATCCCGCTCGACACCGGAGACTTCCGGCTGATGAGCAGGCGGGCGCTCGAAGCCTTGCTCGCCATGCCGGAGCAGTCGCGCTTCATCCGCGGCATGGTCGCCTGGATCGGCTTCCGGCAGGTGCCCTTCCCCTACGACCGCGAAGAACGGTTTGCCGGCGAGACCAAATATCCGCTGAGGAAGATGATCCGCTTTGCGTTCGATGCGCTGACCGGCTTCTCTTCGGCGCCGCTGAAGCTCGCCAGCCATGCCGGCCTTGCGCTGTCACTCGGCTCGGTACTGATCATCGCCTACATCGCCTTCGCCTGGTTCACCGGCCAGAACATCCAGGGCTGGACCTCGCTGATGCTGGTGGTGGTGGTGCTTGGCGCGGTGCAGATGTTCGTGCTCGCGCTGATGGGCGAATATATCGGCCGCCTCTACAATGAGGCGAAGGGACGCCCGCTCTACATCGTCCAGGAAGTCGCCGGGCGCGAGGCGCGCGCGGGCAAGCTCGGCTATCTCGCAGAGGCGACGGCGAAGAGCGAAAGCCCGGGCGGCAGCGGTACACGCCCGATCAGTCGCCGCTCCGCCGCGAAGACCCGCTCCAGCGCCTGATTGATCGGTTCGGGTGGAGGCGCGAGGTTCGCGTCGTCCTTCCCCGAGAGCTTCGACGCCAGCCGCTGCGCCATCGCCACCGGGAACAGCAGGCTGTTGAGATAGCCGATCGAGTCCAGCTGAAGCGGCGATCCTTCGATCAGCTTCTTGAGTCCGGCTTTCGAGTAGCGCCGCTGGTGATGGTTCACCACGTCGTGCGCCGACCACATCCACTGATGCGCCGGGACGGTCATCACCAGCTTCCCGCCTGGTTTCAGCACGCGGGCTATGCCTTCGAGCGCCGCTTTGTCGTCGGGGATATGCTCGATCACGTCGAGCGCGGCGACGACGTCATAGCGATCGTCGGGAAGGCCCGCGAGTTGCGGCAATGGCGCCGAGAGCACCGGGCGGCCGAGCCGTTCCTCCGCCATGCCGCGCGCAATGGCGTCGACTTCCAGCGCGTCGACCTCGCCGAACTTGCCGAGCATCGTGAGATTGTGGCCCGTGCCGCAGCCGATCTCGAGCAGCCTCGCATTCTTCGGAGGCTTCACCGCCCGTTCGATCAAAGCGGCGACCACTTCGCGACGGGCGCGATACCACCAGTGCCGCTCGTCATGCTCGGCCATCGCTTCGTAAACGGCGCGTTCCATCAGCGGAAAACCCATTGGCGGTTGAGCGCGAACGTCACCAGCGGGGTGACGAAGAGCATCGGCGCGATCGGCGCCTCCCGCCCGAGCTTCAGGTGGGAATAGAGCAGCCACACCCAGAAGCTGTTGAGCGCGTAGCTGATGATCGAAACCACCACGAAGCGGAACTTGGTGGCATGCGTGCGCTCGGCCCCGTGGTCTTTGAAGCTCCACGTGCTGTGCATGAAGTATCCGGTCGCGACCGCGATTACATAAGCGAGGAAGTTGCCGAGCTGCGGGTGCCAGCGGAGCACCAGCGCGACGAGGGCATATACACCGACGCCTAATGCGGTCGCGGCCGCTCCGCTCATCGCGAAGCGTGCAAGCTGGCCGAGCAGTTGGCGGCGGTCGGGATGAAGCAGGGAAAGCATGAGCGGGCGGTCTGCTTGCCCTGTAGCCGCGCCCCGCTACAGCAGGAAACCCTTTTGAGAGAGGCCAGGCTTGGATCGCGTTCTCGATTTCGTCGACCGCTACTGGAAATGGATCGTGGTCGGCGTCTGGCTGGCCTTCTGCGTCTATTTCACCATCGAGCGCTGGAACGGGATCCGGCTCTTCTCGCTGGGCGACACCGACGATAATTTGCGCATGAGCCAGGTCCGCGCCTTGCTCGGCGGGCAGGACTGGTTCGACCTTCGCCAGTACAAACTGAACCCGCCGGCCGGCGCCGATATCCACTGGTCTCGGCTGGTCGACTTGCCGATTGCCGGGCTGATCCT
>DASUVP010000301.1:0-2241 GCA_036378895.1 Sphingomicrobium sp. | reverse complement strand
GCGCCGATGAGATGGCCATCATGATCGATGTGGCCAAGGAGATGGGCTACAAAATAGGGACGTTCCACCACGCGGTCGAGAGCTACAAGATCGCCGACCTGCTCGCCGCGAACGGCATTTGCTCGGCGATGTGGGCCGACTGGTGGGGCTTCAAGATGGAGTCCTACGACGGGATCAAGGAGAACATCCCGCTGGTCGACAAGGCCGGGGCCTGCGCGATCGTCCACTCCGACGATCCGAACGGCATCCAGCGCCTGAACCAGGAAGCGGCCAAGGCGCTCGCCGACGGCCGCCGGATGGGCATGAACATCAGCGATGAACATGCCTGGACGTGGCTCAGCTACAATCCTGCCAAGGCGCTTGGGATCGCGGACAAGACGGGCAGCCTCAAGGCGGGCAAGATGGCCGACGTCGTCCTATGGAACGCCAATCCGTTCAGCACTTACGCTCGCCCCGAGCGTGTGTGGGTCGACGGCGCGCTGATGTATTTCAGCGGCAATCCGCGGCTCCGCCCCGTCAGCGACTTCGAGCTCGGCCAGCCGGGCGAGGGGGATGTGAAGTGATCCGCTTTCTCGTCGCAGCGCTGTTGGCTGGCGCAGCAGCGCCCGTCGCCGCCCAGACCATCGCCATCACCGGCGGGACGGTCGCCCTCGGTGACGGATCCGAGCCGATTCCGGGCGGGACCGTCATCATCCGCAATGGCCGCATCGCCGCCGCCGGCGTTAACGTCGCAATCCCGCAGGGCGCGGAGATGATCGACGCGCGCGGCAAGTGGGTGACTCCGGGCATCGTCGCCGGCTTCTCGCGTCTCGGCCTCACGGAGATCGAGCTCGGTGGTGACGGGACGACGGACGACAAGGCCAACGGCGGTCCATTCGGCGCCGCGATCGACGTCGCACCGGCGGTCAATCCGACCGCCTCGACCATTGCGGTCAACCGCGCCGACGGCGTCACCCGCGCGGTCGTCGCTCCGAACGTCGCGAAGAGCATCTTCGCGGGGCAGGGCGCCGTGATCGACCTTGGCGCGGACATGGAACCGATCACCCGGGCTCGTCTCTTCCAGTTCGTCGAGCTTGGAGAAACCGGCGCCGACACGGCCGGCGGATCGCGCGCTTCGGCCTATGTGCTCTTCCGCAATGCGCTGAAGGAAGCGTCGGAACTCCGACGCTATGCGCCGTCGATCTCTGCTGCTCGCCCGTTGGGTGAAGAGGTAGAACGTCCAGTCATCAGCAATCCGAACGAGTCCCGCGAATATGGACCGGACGCTCGGCGCAGCGAAGACGCGCTGCTGACCCGTTTCGATGCAGCGGCGCTCGTACCTGTCCTGCAGGGCCGGCAATATCTGCTGATCCACGTCGAACGGGCTCGGGACATCCTTAATGTCATTGGCCTGAAGCGCGACTATCCGTCGCTGAAGATCGTGCTTGTCGGTGCGTCGGAAGGCTGGCTCGTCGCAGACCGGATCGCGGCCTCTGGAATTCCGGTCATCGCTTCCGCAGTGAACGACCTTCCGGGCTCGTTCGAGCAGCTTGCTGCGACACAGTCGAATGTGGGCCGCATGCGTGACGCCGGCGTCGACGTCGCCATCGGCATGATCGACGACAACGACACCCGTTATCTGTTCAACGAGCGCCAATATGCCGGCAATCTGGTCGCGTTGACGAATGTGCCCGGGGCGAGCGGAGTCCGCTGGGGCGAGGCGCTGGCCATGATCACGTCGCGGCCGGCGCAGGCGCTTGGTCTTGGCCGCGACTTGGGCAGCCTCGAGCCCGGACGGCGGGCGGACGTCGTCATCTGGTCGGGCGATCCGCTGCAGGTTTCCAGCAATGCCGAAGCGGTTTACATCGACGGCATGCAGCAGCCGATGGACAGCCGCCAGACCAAGCTTCGTCAGCGGTACCAGGACCTCAATCGCGACGTCCTACCGGAGGCGTACCGCCGATGACGCCGCAGGCGGGCCTTTTCCTGTCTGCCATCGCCTTTGTCGGTTTGCATTTCCTCCTGTCTCATCCCCTGCGCGTTGCTTCTGTGCGGAAGCTCGGCGAGCGCGGATTCCAGGGCGTCTATTCCGTCATTGCGCTCCTGACCTTCGGCCTGATGATCTATTTCTACGGTCGCATCGGTCGCGAGCCGCCTCTCTGGATCTTGCCCGATTGGGCCTGGGCAGTGGCCGCTCTCGTGATGTGGCTCGGCGCGATCCTGTTCATTGGTTCCTTTCTGGGCAATCCCGCTTTGCCCGGG
>DASUVP010000300.1:0-11199 GCA_036378895.1 Sphingomicrobium sp. | reverse complement strand
TTCACCTACCAGGCGGCGATGCCGGCCTGGCTCGGCTGGATCGCGGTCGTCCTGCTGTCGCTCTACCTCGCCGTCTATCCGATGCTCGCGGCGGGGATTGCGTGGACGTTCGGCCGCAATCGGTGCATCGCGCTCGTTCTCGGCCTCGCCGGCGCCTGGGCGGTCACCGAATGGCTCCGCGCGGGAATCTTCACCGGCTTCGCCTGGAATCCCGTTGCCGTGAGCGCGATCGAAATGGTCACCGGCCTGGTCCCGTTGATCGGTACGTACGGAGCGTCCGCTTTCCTGGTCTTCGTGGGGGGAAGCCTATGGATGCTCAGCAAGTGGGAAATCCGCCCGTTGCTCGCGTGGGTTTTCCTTGGAGCGGCCATGTCGCTGGCTGCCGGCTTCCTGCACCAGGTCGAGGCAACCGGCGGCGCCCGCCCGATCCGCGTCGTGCAGCCGAACATCGGGCAGCAGGATAAGTGGCGGCCGGGATATTCCGAGATCGCGGCACAGCGGCTCGCACAATTGTCGATGAAGCCCGGAGGCTCCCGCCCGCGCCTTCTCTTCTGGCCGGAAGCCGCAGTCACCAATCCGATGGAGGATGCCCGCACCAGCCCGTACGACGCATACGCCGCGTTCGAGCGCTCCCGGGCCTCGGCGTCCATTGGCGCCGGCGAGTATCTTCTGACCGGCGGGATTGCCCTCCTGTCGGACGACGGCAATCGCGTCACGGGGGGCGCGAACAGCGTCTTCGTGATCGGGCAGGGCGGACAGGTGTTCGACCGCTACGACAAGGCGCACCTCGTGCCTTACGGCGAATATCTGCCGATGCGGCCTTTGCTCTCGGCCATCGGCCTGTCGCGGCTCGCGCCGGGTGAGGTCGACTTCCGACCAGGGCCGGGCCCCCGCACCGTGGCTCTCCCCAATTGGGGAAAGGTCGGGTTCCAGCTCTGCTACGAGATCATCTTCTCCGGTGAGGTGGTCGACCGCCGCAACCGGCCCGATTTCATCTTCAATCCGTCCAACGACGCCTGGTTCGGGGCTTGGGGCCCGCCGCAGCATCTCGCCCAGGCACGGCTTCGCGCCGCGGAGGAAGGGCTGCCCGTCATCCGCTCGACTCCGACGGGGATCAGCGCCCTGATCGACGCTCGGGGCCGAGTGGCGCACTCGCTATCGTGGCGCTCCGCCGGATATTTCGACGCCACGCTGCCGCCCACCGCCCAGCCGACTCTCTTCGCCCGTTTCGGCAACGTCATCCCTCTCATTCTGGGATTCGCTCTGATCATCGCCGCCATTGCCCTCGGACGGTCGCGGCGCTATCGGCAGCACACATAAAGTATTCTTTATATGACGTTCCGGCCTGACCGGACCCGACTCGCAAGGACTTCAGGCAAAACCATGCGCAATTCCTACCTCTTCACGTCCGAATCCGTTTCCGAAGGCCATCCGGACAAGGTCGCCGACCAGATCAGCGACGCCATCGTCGACCTGTTCCTGTCGAAGGACCCGGAGGCACGGGTCGCCTGCGAGACGATGACGACCACGAACCGCGTCGTCCTCGCGGGCGAGATCCGCGGCCGCGGGATCATGGACGAGGCCGGAAACTGGGCCGAGGGCATCCGCGAGGAGATCGAGTCCACCGTCCGCGGCGTCGTACGCCAGATTGGGTACGAGCAGGACGGTTTTCACTGGGACCGTCTCGACTTCGCCAACCACTTGCACCCGCAGTCCGCGCACATCGCACAGGGCGTCGATGCCGGTGAGAACAAGGACGAAGGCGCGGGCGACCAGGGCATCATGTTCGGCTTCGCCTGCGACGAGACCCCGGACCTGATGCCCGCGACGCTAGACTACAGCCACAAGATCCTCGCCGAGATGGCCGCCGACCGCCACGCCGGTCGCGCTCCCTTCCTCGAGCCGGATGCCAAGAGCCAGATCACCCTGCGCTTCGAGGATGGAAAGCCGTCGAAGGCGACCGCGATCGTCGTCTCGACGCAGCACGCGCCGGGCTATGACAAGGGCGAAAAGCAGGCCGAGCTCCACGCTTACGTGAAGGGCGTGGTGGCGAAGGTCCTCCCGCCGGAGCTGCTCGGCAACGAGACGGTCTACCACATCAACCCCACCGGCAGCTTCGAGATCGGCGGCCCGGACGGCGACGCCGGGATCACCGGCCGCAAGATCATCGTCGATACCTATGGCGGCGCGGCCCCGCACGGCGGCGGCGCATTTTCCGGCAAGGATCCGACCAAGGTCGACCGCTCGGCCGCCTATGCCGCGCGCTATCTCGCCAAGAACATCGTTGCTGCGGGATTCGCCCGCCGCTGCACGATCCAGCTCGCCTACGCGATCGGCGTGTCGAAGCCGCTGTCGCTTTACGTCGACACGCATGGCACGGGCACGATCGACGATGCGCAGCTGGAGCAGGCGATCGGCAAGATCGACAAGCTCGGCGGCCTCACGCCGCGCGGCATCCGCACGCATCTGTCGCTCAACAAGCCGATCTACCAGGCGACCGCGGCTTACGGTCACTTCGGCCGCAAGGCGGAGGGCGATCTGTTCCCGTGGGAAAAGACCGACCTGGTCGAGGATCTCAAGGCCGCCGTCGCCTAGCCGTTTCTTCGCCGAAATGATAAGCGGCTGCGATGCTCCTGCTCGCAGCCGTCCTAGCGGCCTCGGTGCCGCCCGCCGAGCGGGCCGCCATCTTCAAGGCGGCGGGCTTCGCGCAGCGCCGCGGCGCCTGGAAGTCTGGCAATTGCGACGGTGCGGAGAGCGAGTCCTACTCGCCCGGCAACATCGAGACCTATCGCGACCTCAACGGTGACGGCCGCCCCGAGGCGGTGGTCACCGAGGGCGGCGCGATCTGCTACGGAATGACCGGCACGCACTTCTGGCTATTGTCGAAGCAAGCCAACGGCAGCTGGAAGCTGATGACCGAGGATACCGCGATGCCGGACTTCCTCGCGAGCAAAGGCATCGGCGGGTGGCCCGACATCCAGCTCGGCGGCCCAGGCTTCTGCTTCCCCGTCGTCCGGTGGAACGGCAAGGCCTACGTCAACCACCGGAACGAATATGAGGGGAAGCGCTGTAAGCCCTAGGCTTCGCGGCAGCGCACCCAGCGGCGCTGCCCGGCGCGCCAGATATGGCCGTCGTAATAGTGGCCGTTCCGCTTCGCCTTGAGGATCAATTCGCGCCGCATGGCCGTGGGGTCGGCGAGCAACAGACGGAGCTCCGAATTATCGAACCACCATTGGGGTGCGGTCACCGGAATGTCGCGGCCGTTGTCGCGTAGCCGCGTGGCCGACGAAATCAGCGGTGCGCCCGGAGCGTGACCGAAGCCGAGCGAAACTTCGATCGGACGCGGCCCGGCTGTCCGGCAGGCGAACCCACCGGTGGCGTGTGCCGGGGCCGCGAACAGAGCCAGCAGCGGAAGGGCAAGAAGCGGCTTCTTCATTCGCCCAGTTTCCGCCTCCCTTGCTGAACCGAGGATTGAGCGCCTAGGCGCCTTGGCATGACTGCGCATAAGGCCGGCGATCCGACGACCCTCAACCGCCTGTACGGGCGGGCGAGCGGGCACAAATTGCGCAAGGGACAGCAGGAGCTGGTCGACCGGCTGCTCCCGCAGATCGCGGTCCCGGAAGAAGGCGAGATCACGGCGCGGCGCCTCTTTGGCGAGGAGCGCCCGCTGCATTTCGAGATCGGCTTCGGTTCCGGCGAGCACCTTGCCGACCGGGCGGACATGCTGCCCAATCACGCCTTCATCGGCTGCGAGCCTTTCATCAACGGCGTCGCGACCGCGCTCGGCCATGTCCGCGACAAGCATCTTCCGAACGTCCGCATCTGGAAAGGCGACGCGCTCGACGTGCTCGCCCGCCTCCCGGACGGAGCGCTGAGCTTTCTCTATCTGCTCCACCCCGACCCCTGGCCCAAGGCGCGCCACGCTAAGAGGCGCATGGTCAATGACGGCCCGGTCGACCTGTTCGCCGCCAAGCTGAAGCCGAATGGCGAGTTCCGCCTCGCCACCGACGACCCGACCTATCTCAACTGGTCGCTGATGGTCATGCAACGGCATCGCGGGCAATTCGAATGGCTTGCCAAGACGCCGAAGGACTTCCTCCAGCCCTCGAACGGCTGGATCGAGACACGTTACGGCGCCAAGTCGCGGCGCGAGGGGCGGCGCCCATATTATCTGCGCTACCGCCGCAACGGCTGAATCTGTAGAGCGCGGCACATGGACATCCGCGACAGCGTCCTCGCCGCGATCGGCAACACGCCGCTGATCAAGCTCCGCCGCGCATCCGAGGAAACCGGCTGCACGATCCTCGGGAAGGCTGAGTTCATGAACCCCGGCCATTCGGTGAAAGACCGGGCGGCGCTGGGGATCGTCACCGATGCGATGGACAAGAGTCAGCTCCGGCCCGGCGGTTTGATTGTCGAAGGGACCGCCGGGAACACGGGCATCGGCCTTACCGTGGTCGGCAATGCATTGGGAATGAAGACGGTGATCGTCATCCCGGAGACGCAGAGCCAGGAGAAGAAGGATACGCTGCGCTCGCTCGGGGCGACGCTCGTCGAGGTGCCGGCCGCGCCCTACCGAAGCGACAATAATTACGTGAAGGTCGCCGCCCGGATGGCCGAACGGCTGGCGCGCGAGCATCCGCAGGGCGCCATCTTCGCCAACCAGTTCGACAATGTCGCCAACCGCGACGTCCACGTCCGTACCACGGGCCCCGAAATCTGGGCGCAGACCGACGGAAAGATCGACGGGTTCGTCAGCGCCGTCGGAACCGGAGGGACTCTGGCGGGAGTCGCCATGGCCTTGCGGGAGCGCAAGCCCGGCGTGGCCATCGCCATCGCCGACGTGCCCGGCGCGGCGCTCTACTCCTACTACACGACTGGCGAGTTGAAGGCGGAAGGGAGCTCGATCACCGAAGGCATCGGACAGGGGCGAGTCACCGCCAACCTCGAGGGACTGACCGTTGATGAGGCCTTCTTCATCGAGGACCAGGAAAGCCTCACCGCGACCCTGGCCTTGGTCCACGACGAGGGCCTAAACGTCGGACTGTCGACCGGGGTCAACGTCGCCGGAGCGATCCGCCTGGCGCGTAAGCTCGGGCCCGGGAAAACCATCGTCACCATGCTCTGCGATCCCGCGACCCGCTACCAGTCGCGGCTGTTCAACCCGGATTTCCTTCGCTCCAAGGGATTGGAGCCGCCTAACTGGCTTGAACAACCGGAGAGTCTCGAACCCGATCTGGTGTAGGGCTATAGGGGCGCCTTCTCGACTCAGCGGGAGGCACCAATGACCCTATCCATCGGCAGCGTTGCTCCGGATTTCACCGCGGACACGACGCAGGGCCCGATCAGTTTTCACCAGTGGCTCGGCGACGGCTACGGAATCCTCTTTTCCCATCCGAAGGACTACACGCCGGTCTGCACGACCGAGCTCGGCTACATGGCCGGTCTCGCGGACGAGTTCGCCAAGCGGAACACCAAGATCATCGGCCTTTCGGTCGACTCGGTCGGCGCTCATGAAGGCTGGCTGCAGGACATCAAGGACGTCACCGGCAATACGGTGAACTACCCGATCATCGCCGACCATGACCTGAAGGTCGCGAAGCTCTACAACATGCTTCCCGCCGACGCCGGCGAAACGTCGGAAGGCCGCACCGCCGCGACCAATGCGACGGTGCGCACGGTCTACATGATCGGGCCGGACAAGCTCATCAAGGCGATGCTCATCTATCCGATGAGCACGGGGAGGAACTTCGATGAGGTTCTGCGCCTGCTCGACTCGATCCAGCTGACCGCCAGGCATTCGGTGGCGACGCCGGTGAACTGGAAACAGGGCGAGGACTGCATCATCGTCCCGTCGCTGTCCGACGACGCGGCGCGGGAGAAATTCCCGAACGGCTGGAAGACTGTGAAACCTTATCTACGGACGGTTCCGCAGCCAGGGCGGGAGCAGACGGCCGAGCAGAAGCTCGAGATTCCGCTCGAGCAATAAGCTCGCATTATCGGGCGGGGGTCAGCTTCAGCAGCCTCCCGCCCGGTCCATCCTCAAGCAGAAACACTTCTCCGCGCGGTCCCTGATCGACCGCGCGAATGCGTGCGCCCATGTCCCACTGGTCGGCCTTGCGCGCCTGCTCGCCGTTTATGTCGACGCGTATGAAAGCCTGGCCCGAAAGCGCGCCGATCAGTGCGTCGCCTTTCCACTGCGGGAACAGATCTCCGCTGTAGATTAGCAGCGCCCCCGGCGAGACCGACGGGTTCCACCACACCTTCGGCTCTTCGAAGCCTCGGCCCTTGTGGTCGTCGGGAATTGGAAGCCCGCTGTACTGGCTGCCGTAGGACACGCGCGGCCAGCCGTAGTTCCGGCCCCCGAGGATGAGGTTCAGCTCGTCCCCGCCGCGCGGACCCATTTCCGTGGCCCACAGCTTGCCATCGGGCGCGAAAGACAGCCCCAGCACATTGCGGTGACCAAGCGTGTAATGGTGCCCGCCGATGCGCTGTCCCTCCGCGGTCATGTGGATGATTTTGCCAAGGTCGCTGCGGGCATCCTGCGCCGGGTCGCCCTCGCCCCGCTCGCCGCTGCTGATGAACATTGTGCCATCGGGGGCGAAGGCGATGCGCTGCGAGTAATGGATGCCGCTGCTCACCTTCGGCTGTTGCCGCCAGATGATCCGGAACCCTTCGAGCCGCGGCTCCCCCTGGCCGAGGATCAGCCGACCGTATCCGATGACGGCGCCGCTGGTGCCGCCCGACCCCCGCTCCGGATAGCTCAGGTAGATGCGCTGATTCCCGGTGAAATCCGGATGGGCGACGACTTCGGCGAGACCGCCTTGCCCTTCGACATGCACGGCTGGCACGCCCGCCACCCGCTGCTTCTGGCCCGTCGAGGCGTCCACCAGCCAGAGCCTGCCACCCTTCTCGGTCAGGAGCACCATGTTCGTCAGCGGAACCCCGCTTCCCGGAAGGAAGGTCAGCGCCCAGGGCGAATCGAAGCTCGCGACCTCGGTGACCGCGAAGGGGCGCTCGGACGAGGACTGCTGCGCCGAGGACTGGGTCGGAGATGCGCCGCAGGCCGCGACGAGCAATGCTACGGAGGTCGGCATTAAGCGAAGCGACATTCAACTTACCTCAAAAGGACCAGTGAGCCGGTTAGCCATCGGCGCGTTATAAGTCTCGGCATGCAACCTTGTAGCCTTCTTGCGCTGGCGACAGCCGTTCCTCCGCAGACCGTCGCGCAGGACGAGGCAAAGGAACGCGCTCGGCGCGCGTTCGGGGGCAGGAAAGCCCTATTCGACCGGCTGTCGGGCGTTTTCGACAATGCGGGGATCGCCAAGCGCCACATCGTTGCGCCCAAAGAATGGTACGAAGCGCCCCACGGCTGGCACGACCGCAACTTGGTTTACCTCGAGGCTTCAGAGAGCCTGTTCGTGGCGGCAGCTTCCGCAGCGATCGAACAGGCCGGACTGGCGCCCGACGAGATCGACGGGATCGTCACCGTTTCCACGACTGGGATAGCCACGCCGAGCCTAGAGGCACGGGTCGGGCCACGGCTCGGCCTTCGCGAGAATGCCCGTCGTGTGCCCATTTTCGGGCTTGGCTGCGCCGGCGGAGTCAACGGACTTGCGACCGCGGCACGCTTGGCCGCGGGCGAGCCCGGCACACGCTGGCTGTTCGTGACCATTGAGACCTGCTCAATCTCGATTCGGCTCGACAGCGACGACCCCGCCGCGATCGTCGCCACGGCCATCTTCGGCGACGGAGCGGCGGCCGCGGTCGTTCAGTGCGGCGGCGAGGGGCTGGCGACGATCGTCGGCGGTGCGGAGAAGCTCTGGCCCGGCACGCAGCGGATCATGGGCTGGGACATCGAGGACCCGGGCCTTGCCGTCGTCTTTGACCGCGCGATCCCGCCGTTCATCGAAGAGAATCTCCAAGGCGCCGTGGATGAAATCCTGTGCTCGATCGGTCAGCCGCGTGAGTCCATTGCCCGCCTCTGCTGCCACCCCGGCGGAGTGAAGGTGATCGAGGCGATCGAGACCGCCCTTGGGCTTGCGTCCGGAGCCCTGGACATCGAACGAGAAATCCTTCGCGACTATGGAAATATGAGCGCCCCGACGGTGCTGTTCGTCCTCGATCGGCTGATCGCCCTCGGCCTTCCTAAAACGGTCTTGCTGACCGCCTTCGGACCGGGCTTCACCTGCGGAGGGCTCCTGCTGGAGGCGGCATGACGGATTCGGTCTGGATCGCCGTCGCCATTCTCGGCTTCGTCACATTGCAGCGCCTGGTCGAACTGCAGCTCGCCGACCGCAACAGCAGGCGGCTTCTGGCTGAAGGCGCCGTAGAATATGGCCGCAGCCATTATCCCTTCATCGTCGCGCTGCACATGCTCTGGCTCGCTGCTTTGTGGCGGTGGGCGCCCGGCCGCGCGATCCATTTGGCGTTGCTGCTGCTCTTCGCCGCGCTGCAGTTCGGCCGGGTCTGGGTGATCGCCACGCTCAGGAGCCGCTGGACCACCCGCATCATCGTCAAGCCGGGCGCCACGCTGGTCCGCAGCGGCCCCTACCGATTCCTCAACCACCCCAATTATGCGATCGTGACTTTGGAGATCGCGGTGCTGCCGCTTGTGTTCGGCCTGTGGGAAATGGCGTTGGTTTTCAGCCTGCTCAACGCAGCCATTTTGGCCATCCGCATCGCCAAGGAAAACCGGGCTCTGGCCAGCTTGCGGAGATAGCTGTTCCGGCCTATATCGCACTCCTCTCCTCGACATCGTCAGATGCCTGAGGCTGGGGCCCCACGGCTCCGGTCCCGAGATCGTTTGAGTTTTGCAAAGGTTGGTAAGTGACCGACATCGCCGCGCTGAATGCACTACTGGAGCCGGAGGTCGAAGGCCTCGGCTATCGGCTCGTGCGCGTCGCGTTTGTCGGCGGACGCTCCGACCCGACGCTTCAGATCATGGCCGAGAATCCGGCAACGCGTCAGCTTGACCTTAGCGATTGCGAGAGAATCTCCCGGCGGCTGTCCGAGAAGCTCGACGCATTGGAGGCCGAAGGGCGCGATCCGATCGAGGGCGGCTACCGCCTTGAGGTGAGCTCGCCGGGTATCGACCGGCCGCTCACGCGTCTCGCCGATTATGACGACTGGAAGGGCCATGAGGCCCGCGTGACGCTCGTCGAGCCGATCGGCGGCCGCAAGCAATTCTCCGGCGAGCTCGCCGGCACAGACAACGGCAATGTCCAGCTCTCCGGCAAGGACGGGCAGGACTACGCCATCCCCTTTGCATCCATTCACTCGGCCAAGCTTCTGCTGACCGACAAGCTCATCAACGCAACAGCGCCGCTCAGCACCGAGGGCGCCGACACAATCCAGACTGTAGAGGACTGAACACATGGCCACTGCTGCCCCGCCCGTCGCGTCCGCGAACAAGGCCGAGCTGCTTGCAATTGCCGACGCGGTTGCCCGCGAGAAGCTGATTGACCGCGGCATCGTCATCGAGGCGATGGAGGACGCGATCCAGCGTGCCGCTCGCGCCCGCTACGGCGCCGAAAACGACATCCGTGCGAAGCTCGACGGCGAGACGGGCGACCTCCGCCTGTGGCGGGTCCTCGAAGTCGTCGAGGAGCCTGAGGACCATTTCAAGCAGATCGACCCGAAGGGGGCGCAGAAGCTGCAGAAGGGCGCCAGCGTCGGCGACTTCATCGTCGACCCGCTGCCGCCGATCGAATTCGGCCGTATCGCCGCCCAGGCCGCCAAGCAGGTTATCTTCCAGAAGGTGCGCGACGCCGAGCGCGAGCGCCAGTTCGAAGAGTTCAAGGACCGCACCGGCGAGGTCATCACCGGCGTCGTGAAGCGAGTCGAGTTCGGTCACGTCGTCGTCGACCTCGGCCGAGCAGAAGGCGTCATCCGCCGCGACCAGCAGATCCCGCGCGAGATGGTCCGCGTCGGCGACCGCATCCGCTCGCTGATCCTGCGCGTCAGCCGCGAAGCGCGTGGGCCCCAGATCTTCCTGTCGCGCGCCCACCCCGACTTCATGAAGAAGCTGTTCGCCCAGGAAGTGCCCGAGATTTACGACGGCATCATCGAGATCAAGGCCGCCGCCCGCGATCCCGGAAGCCGCGCCAAGATCGGCGTGATCAGCCACGACAGCTCGATCGATCCGGTCGGCGCCTGCGTCGGCATGAAGGGCAGCCGAGTCCAGGCGGTCGTCCAGGAGCTTCAGGGCGAGAAGATCGACATCATCCCGTGGTCGGAGGACCTCGCGACCTTTGTCGTCAACGCGCTTCAGCCGGCGACGGTCAGCCGCGTGGTCATCGACGAGGAGGAGAGCCGCATCGAGGTGGTCGTCCCCGATGATCAGCTCAGCCTGGCGATCGGCCGCCGCGGCCAGAACGTGCGCCTCGCAAGCCATCTCACCAGCTCGCAGATCGACATCCTCACCGAGGCTGACGCGAGCGAGAAGCGCCAGCGCGAGTTCTTGGAACGGACCGAGATGTTCCAGACCGAGCTCGACGTCGACGAGACCCTGTCGCAGCTGCTCGTCGCCGAAGGCTTCACCAGCCTTGAGGAAGTCGCCTACGTGCCGGTCGACGAGATTGCGTCGATCGAGGGCCTCGACGACGAGATCGCCGGCGAGCTGCAAAGCCGCGCCGCCGAAGCGCTCGAGCGCCGTGAGGCCGCTTCCCGCGAGGAGCGCCGGAGCCTTGGCGTCGAGAATGCTCTCGCCGAGCTTCCGCACCTCACCGAGGCGATGCTGGTCACGCTCGGCAAGGCCGGCATCAAGACGCTCGACGACCTCGCCGACCTCGCGACCGACGAGCTCATCCAGAAAAAGCGTCAGGAGCCGCGCCGCCGCGCCGAGACCGCGCCCAAGCGCACCGAGGACAAGGGCGGTATCCTGGCCGATTATTCCCTGACCGAGGAGCAGGGGAACGAGATCATCATGGCCGCTCGCGCTCACTGGTTCGAGGACGAGGACGCCGCCACCCCTGCAGCCGAGGAGGACGCGGTTGCGGGCGAGGAGCAATGATCCGCTAGACGCGCACGTACCGGAGCGCACCTGCATCCTCTCGCGGCGTACCGCGCCGCGAGAGGAGCTGATCCGGCTCGCGCTCGGTCCCGATGGAACGGTCGCGCCGGACGTCCGCGCCCGGGCTCCGGGCCGCGGCGCCTGGATCGGCGTTCCCCGCGCCGAACTCGACGCGGCCAACGCCA
>DASUVP010000299.1:0-2354 GCA_036378895.1 Sphingomicrobium sp. | reverse complement strand
CTGGATCACAGCGCCCTTCCCGCAACCCCTGGCGGTGACGGCGCTCGGCAATAGCGGAGCGACTCCGCCCGTGGGCATCGAAGCCGAACTCGTCGGCTTCTCGACTCTCGACGAGTTCAAGGCGGCCCCGGACTCGGCCGTGCGCGGCAAGATCGTCTTCGTCGATCACAACATGCCGCGGACGCAGGACGGGTCGAGCTACGGCGCGTTCCGCGGACCGAGAAGCGAAGGCCCGACGCTCGCCAGCAAGAAGGGTGCGTTGGCGATCGTCATCCGCTCCATCGGTACGAGCCATCATCGCACCGCGCACACCGGCGTCATGACCTTTGCGGACGGCGCGACGCCGATCCCGGCCGGCGCGCTGTCGGTGCCGGATGCCGAGCAGGTTCAGCGCATCCTGAAGCGCGGGCAGCCGGTGAAGCTAAGGCTCGTCCTCACACCCAGGAACATCGGCACTCGCCAGTCGGGCAATGTGATCGCCGAAGTCCCGGGACGCGACCCGAAGGCGGCGCCGATCCTGGTCAGCGGCCATCTCGACAGCTGGGATCTCGGCACCGGCGCGGTCGACGATGCCTCCGGCGTGGCCATCGCCGCAGCTGCCGCCAAGCGGATCATGGACGCCGGACGTCCGCTGAGACCGATCCGCATCGTCTGGTTCGGCGCCGAGGAAGTCGGGCTGTTCGGCGGCCTCGACTATCAGAAGAAGCACGGCAGGGAGCCGCACTATGCAATCGTCGAGAGCGATTTCGGCGCCGATCGCGTTTGGAAGGTCGACAGCAAGCTCGGGAAGGAGCGCGAGGCCGAAGCAAAGGCGCTTCAGGCCGCGCTTGCTCCGCTTGGCATCGTCCCTGGCTCTCTCAATCAGGCGGAAGGCTCAGACATCGGGCCGATGCTCGCCGACGGGCTTCCCGGGGTCACTCTGGCGCAGGATGGCACCCATTATTTCGACCTGCACCACACGCCCGACGACACGCTCGACAAGGTCGATCCGGAAGCACTGCGGCAGAACGTCGCCGCCTGGACCACGATGCTTGCCGTCCTCTCGGGTGGAATTGAGCCGGAGCCGAAACGGCGCAATCGGCGTTAGAGTGAAAAAGAGGGAGGAATCTATGCGAATTCTGATGGCTGTTCCGCTTCTGCTGCTCGGTGCCTGCAACGTCGATCGCGACGCGGGAAACGACACGACGACCGTCTCGTTCAACGAGGAGGTCGCGGCAAACACGCTCGAGGACGTCGGCAACACCGCTGAGAATATCGGCGGCGCAATCGCCAACGAAGCCGAGCAGACCGCTGCCAAGGTCGAGAACAAGGTCGGCGACGTCGATGTCGACGTGAACGTCACCCGCAACGGTGGCGACGAGCACTCGAACCACCAGTAATTTTCAGGCGGTTGTTCCCGGCGGCGCTGCCGTGTAGCAGGCCCGCCGTCGGGGAGTAGCGCAGCCTGGTAGCGCATCTGCTTTGGGAGCAGAGGGTCGCAGGTTCGAATCCTGTCTCCCCGACCACCTCACGCTGCTGAGCGGAGCGGACGGGCCGAACGAATTCGGCCCATCCGTCGTATCATGCTCGCTCTATTCGGTGAGCGCCGGCATGACCGGGCCTTCCGCTGGACGCCGGGCGTAGATCCCGAAGGCGGCGATGACCGCGTAGCAGAGCGCCGGAAGGATCAGCGCGAACGCCAGGCTGCCCGACACATCGGCCAGCATTCCCGTCAGAAGCGGCACGACGGCACCGCCGAAGATCGCGATGTTGATGATGCCCGAGCCGTCCGCCGCACGCGGTCCCAGCTTCTCGCACGCCAGGCTGAAGATCGTCGGGAACATGATCGAGTTCATCAGGCCGATCGCGAGCAGGCTGTAGGCCGACAGCGTCCCGGTCGTGTTGGCCGAGATGGCGATCAATATGATCGCGCCGGTCGCCACGGTAGCGAGGATCTTGCCCGGGCTCATGATGCGCAGGAAGTAGGATCCGACGAAGCGGCCGACCATCGCGCCGCCCCAATAATACATGATGAGCTTGCCAGCGGCCGCGTCGGTGAGCCCGAGCACATGCGACTGCATCAGATAATTGACGATCAGCGAGCCGATCGCCACCTCGCCGCCCACGTAGAGGAAGATGCATAGCGCGCCAAAGCCGAAGCGCGTCCGCTTCAGAAGCGAGAAACCCGCGAGCGGCGAGCTGTGATCATGCTTCTCGCCGGGCAGCTTGTTGCGGAATGCCCAGACGACCGCGGCGATGATCGCGAGGGCGACGGCGAGACCGATGTAGGTGTTGACGATCGCCTGCGTCTCTTCCCGCCGATACTGGTCCAGTGCCGGACCCGAAAAGTCTGACGCCGTAACGGTCGCGAGGCC
>DASUVP010000298.1:0-2349 GCA_036378895.1 Sphingomicrobium sp. | reverse complement strand
GCGAGCAGGTCGCAGAACAGCTTGATGTTGAGGGCGTTGTCCTCGACAATCAGGATCTTGGCCAACCGAAACGTTCCCCCACTCTCTTCCGTCATGACTTAGGCCATGCGAGCGAACTCGACAAATGACGCGGAGACGCTCGCGCTCTCCGCGCTTGCCACCACATTGACGGACGAACGCCGGGCGCAGCGGTTCCTGGCCCTGTCCGGAATCGATACAGACGACCTGCGGCGGCGCGCGGCGGAGCGGTCTTTGCTTGCAGCCCTCCTCCGTTTCCTCGAAGCGCATGAGCCCGATCTGATCGATGTCGCCCAGGCGATCGGCGTGAAGCCGCAGGATCTGGTCGTCGCACGGGAGGAACTCGAGACTTGAAGCGGCCGCTACTGATCACCGACTGCGACGAAGTTCTCCTGCACATGGTCAGCCATTTCGCCGAATGGCTGGAAGCAGAGCACGGCATCCGCTTCGCATTGGAAACGGGCCGTTTCACGGACGCGATGACGATGATCGACACGGGCGAGCCGCTTGCGCTCGACCAGGCGTGGATCCTGCTCGACGCCTTCTTCCGCGGCGAGATGCACCGCCAGACCCTGGTGCCGGGCGCGGTCGAGGCGCTCGGCCGGATCGGCGAGGTCGCCGACATCGTCATCCTCACCAACCTCGGCAACGAGGCGCACCCCTGGCGGGTCGACCAGCTTGCTACCCACGGCATACGACATGACGTCATCTGCAACACCGGCGGCAAGGGATCGGCTGTGAAGAAGCTGGCGAGGCGGCGTCAGTCCGCCGTCTTCGTCGACGATTTGCCGATGCACCACGCGTCTGTCGCAAGGCACGCGCCGGGCATCTGGCGGTTGCACATGATCGCCGAACCTCGCGTCGCGTGCGCGGTCCCGAAGGCCGAGCATGCTGACGCCCGCATCGACGACTGGGCCGAAGCAAGCGGCTGGATCATCGAAAAGCTGTCGGAGAAGAGATGAAGACAATCCTGATCACCGGGGCAACAGCCGGATTTGGACAGGCGGCCGCGCGCCGCTTCGCCCGGGATGGCTGGCGCGTGATCGGCACCGGCCGCCGGGCGGAGCGGCTTCGTGCGCTGGCGGAGGAGATCGGCGATAGCTTTCTCCCGCTCGAGATCGACATGCGCGACCGCGAGGCGCTCGAAAGCCTGGCCAAGCTGTCACCTCCGTGGGGCGAGATCGACCTCCTGCTAAATAATGCCGGGCTGGCTCCGCCAACGACCCCCATGCCGGAAACGGATTGGGGGCGGATTGAGGATGTGCTCGACACCAACATCACCGGGCTGGTCGCGCTGACCCGGGCGCTCCTCCCGAAACTCGTCGCGCGCAAGGGCCAGATCATCAACCTGTCCTCGGTTGCGGCGACCTACCCCTACAAGGGCGGCGCGGTGTACGCGGGGACCAAGGCTTTCGTCCGGCAATTCTCGCTCGACCTGAGATGTGATCTCGCCGGTACCGGCGTCCGGGTAACCTCGATCGAGCCCGGAATGGCCGAGACCGAGTTCACCATCGTTCGCACGGGCGGCGACAAGGCGGCATCCGATGCACTTTACGCGAACATGGATCCCATGACCGCGGAAGACCTGGCCGATCTTTTCTGGTGGCTCGCCAATTTGCCGCCGCACCTCAACATCAACACGATCGAGCTGATGCCAGTCAGCCAGAGCTGGGCCGGGTTCACGATCAACCGTGAGGGTTGACCCGGACGCTTAGGCGGTGTTGAGCCGCCGCCCATGAGCATCGACCAGCGCCTCGCCGAACTCGGCATTACCCTTCCGCAGCCCTCAGCCCCGGTCGCGTCCTACGTGCCGGCGGTCGAGCAAGGCGGATTGCTCCACATCTCGGGCCAGATCAGCTTCGCAGAAGACGGCAACCTCATCGTCGGCCGTATTGGCGAGGACATGAACCTGGAGCGCGGGATTGGCGCTGCGCGCCGCTGCGGCGTCATGCTCCTGGCGCAGATGCAGGCAGCGCTAGGATCGCTCGATCGCGTGGAAAAAGTCGTGAAGCTCGGCGTCTTCGTGAACAGCGCGCCATCGTTCACCGACCAGCCGAAGGTCGCCAATGGCGCTTCGGAGCTGATGCAGGAAGTGTTCGGCGAGGCCGGGCGCCATGCGCGCAGCGCGGTGGGCGTCGCCGTGCTCCCGCTCGGCGTTGCGGTCGAAGTGGATGCAATCGTCGCCGTCAGGGCCTGATCCGCTCGACCCGGGTCCCCGGGGGTTTGCGCACCGGGGCCTGCACTTTGATGCCGGTTCCCCGGAGAACAGCTTTGCTGCCTTCGCCGCCGCTGTGGAGTTCGGCGCGGGGATCGAGTGCGACCTGAGGCTCA
>DASUVP010000297.1:0-2717 GCA_036378895.1 Sphingomicrobium sp. | reverse complement strand
TGTGACCCTTCGCATTGTTCTCGATCAGCACCGGCTGCGTCGATCCGATGAGGCTGGCGAGCCAGCGGGAACGGCGCTCGGTTGCGGCGTTGCGAAGCCCCGCGGCGCGGGCCTTCACGACCTCACGCGCCACTTGAGGCATGCGCTGGGCGGGCGTGTTTGGGCGCGGCGAGAAGGGAAAGATGTGGGCGGCGACAATGTCGCAGTCTTCGAGCAATTTCAGGCTATTCAGTGCCATTTCCTCAGTTTCGGTCGGAAAGCCGGCGATCAGGTCGGCGCCGACGCTTGCATCCGGCCGCGCCCGCTTGATCGTCTCGACAATGCGGACGGACTCGGCCCGGCTATGCCGTCGCTTCATCCGCTTCAGGATCATGTCGTCGCCGGCCTGGAGCGAGAGGTGGAAATGCGGCATCAGCCGCGGCTCACCGCCAATCAGCTCGAGCAAAGCGCAGTCGATCTCGATGCTGTCGAGCGACGAAAGGCGCAGGCGGGTGAGCGACGGGATTGCTGCCAATAGCTTCTGGCACAGCTCGCCGAGACCGACTCCATCCTGCGAGTAGCTGGTAATGTCGACGCCGGTAAGAGCGATTTCCTTTGCTCCCCGGTCGAGCTCACGCTCCACGGCATCGCGGATGAGCTCGAACGGCAGTGAGCGGCTCGGTCCGCGTGCCTGCCATATCGAGCAGAAGGTGCAGCGGTGGTCGCATCCATTCTGCACCGCGACGAAGCTCCGCACATGGCCGAGAAAACCTGCGGGTACGGTTTGCGCATCGCCGCCCAAGCTGTTGATCTTGTTGTCGTTGCCGGCAACTCGATCGACTTCCGGCATCCGCGCGAAGCTGTTCGGATCTAGCTCCACCGCGCAGCCCGTGACAAGGATCCGAGCGTCGGGCCGCTCCCGCCGCGACCGGCGGATCGCCTGCCGGGTTTGGCGGACGGCCTCGCTGGTCACCGCGCAGCTATTGACGACCACCCAGTCCTCGTCGGTGGCCGCCAGCCGCTTGATCGTCTCGCTCTCGGCAAAATTGAGGCGGCAACCGAGCGTGATGGTCTCGACGCTCACGCGAGCGCCCCCAGGTCGATTTCGCCCTTGAAGACGTAGGTCGCGCCTCCGCGCATGCTGATCGGCTTCCCCGGCTCCCACGCGATGGTCAGCGACCCGCCCCGCATCGTCACCTTCACCGGCGATTGAACGCGCTTGGTAAGGATCGCAGCCACGGCGGTCGCGCTCGCTCCGGTGCCGCAGGCGCGGGTGATGCCGGATCCGCGTTCCCAGGTGCGCAGACGAACCCCGTCCGGGTGGATTTCCGCCACGTTGACGTTGATGCGCTCCGGGAAGACCGGGTCGTGTTCGATCCGTGGACCGAGCTCGTCGAGGTCGATCCGGTCGACATTCTCGACGAAGAAGACGACATGCGGATTGCCGACGCTCAGCGCGACGGGATGCTGAAGCTCGCCCCAGGCCATCGGCATCGGGTTGGTCGGCATCGCGTAGGTGATTGGCACCTCGTCCCATTCGAAACGCGGTTCGCCGAGGGTCACTTCGATGTCGCTGCCATGTTCGGTGCCCGTGACCAGCCCGCCGCCGGTTTCGATAGACTTGGCCTGGGTCAGCGCGACGACGCACCGGGACGCATTGCCGCAGCTCTCGACCTCGATCCCGTCGTGGTTCCAGATGCGCATCCTGAGGTCGGCGACCGTGGAGGGCTCCAGAACGATCAGCTGGTCGCACCCGACGCCCGTCTTGCGGTCCGCGATGGCGCGGGCGAGCGTCTCGTCCATCGCGAGCTTCTCTTCGCGTGCATCGAAGATCACGAAATCGTTTCCGAGCCCGTGCATCTTGTGGAACGTGCGTGTCATGGCTTGCGGGCGTAGTTAGGGACGGGCAGAGGGCAAGTCCACCAGCCGCGAGAAGGGACCATGCAGAGAGCCGCTAACGAAGTGATGCAGTCGATCCTCTTCTCGGCTGTGCTCGACGCTGTCGCCGCGTTGAAGTCCGCTTCGGGCGGCTTGCCGAACCAGCTGCTCCGCGACGTGCAGGCAATCCATCCGAACGTCACCTTCGCCGATCTGCCGAAGGAGCTTCAGGACGCGATCGCCAACAGCACTCGCACGGCGTTCACGCAGCTCCTTAAGGAAGGCTACGCAGTCGGACCACGCCAGCAAATGCAGGCGCAGCGCCCGATGGATCGCGTTCCCGAGCGCGACCGCAGGGCCCCTCAGGATCGCCGTACCGTCCGACACGGCCAGGGGCGCCGTGGACCGCCGCGCCCTGAGGGTGACGGGCCGGGGAAGGGACCGCGCGGTCCCGGTGGCCCATCGCGTCCACGCAAGCCGCCGAAAGGAAAGCCGCGGCTGAGTTGATTTGACGAGGCGCATCCGCTAGGGCGCGCCCGTCTTTTAGACACAACATCGATGTGCGGGTCCGAGGATCCACGCTGGCCGACGAGGTTTCGTCCGCCGGCGTATTTTGCGTTTTGCCTTCCTACATGGGGCCGAACATCGATTTGGGAGAAGCGAATGTTCGACAGTCTGAGCGATCGGCTCGGCAGCGTTTTCGACCGGCTTCGTGGGCGTGGCGCGCTCACGGAGGCCGACGTGCGCGCGGCGATGCGCGAGGTTCGCGTTGCGCTGCTCGAAGCGGACGTCGCTCTGCCTGTGGCGCGCGACTTCGTTGACAAGGTCACCGAGCGCGCGGTCGGACAGGAAGTCATCCG
>DASUVP010000296.1:0-6221 GCA_036378895.1 Sphingomicrobium sp. | reverse complement strand
GGCAGGGTGGCGGGCGCCTAGCATGGGGCGCTTGATTCCTGCAAGAGCGATTCCCGCAAGGCCGAACCGCAAGACATTTCCTTGTGCTTGTGGCCCGCGCCTCGTCCGACCATATGGGGCGCCTCGTTGGCGGCAGCAATGGAGTGCGTAGCGTGGCGACCCTTGGCATGAGCGAAGCGGAACGCGATGCGGTCGAACGGCTGAAGCGCGACGTCATCGAACCGTCGATGGACCATATCGTCCTGCTCGACTTCTGGGCGGAATGGTGCGGGCCGTGCAAGCAGCTCTCGCCTTTGCTCGACAAGATCGCCGCAGATTATGCCGACAAGGGCGTGAAGCTCGTCAAGATCGATGTCGACCAGGACAAGCTCATCGCCGCGCAATTCCAGATCCAGTCGATCCCGACGGTCTACGCCTTCCACCGCGGCCAGCCGGTCGCCGACATCTCCAATTACCGGACCGAAGGCCAACTCAAGCGGGTCCTCGACCAGCTCATCGCCCAGCTCGGGGTGAAGGGCGAGGCGGCCGACCAGCAGGCGGAGATCGAGCCGCTGATCGCGATGGGCGACGGAGTGCTCGCCGACGGCGACGCCGCCCGGGCCGTGTCCATCTTCCGCCAGATTCACGAGATGGCGCCGGACAATCCGGTTGTGATCGGCGGACTTGCGCGGGCGCTGCTCGCCGCTGGGCAAGCCAACGAAGCTCGTGCGATCCTTGACGCGGCTCCCGCTGAAGTCGCGAACCATGCGGACATCGGCCGGGCCAAGGCCGCTCTTGAGCTTACGCAGGCGGCTTCGCAGTCCGACACGTCGGAGCTCGAAGCGCGGATTGCCTCGAACCCGGACGACCTTGACGCGCGCTTCGAGCTTGCTGCCGCGAAGATGGCCGCGGGCGACCGCGATTCCGCCGCCGACACGCTTCTCGGGATAATCGAGCGCGACCGCGACTGGAACGAGGGCGCGGCGCGCCAGCGACTGCTCCAGCTGATCGAGGCGCAGGGGCTCGAAGACCCGTGGGCGCGGTCGCAGCGACGGCGGCTTTCGGCGCTCCTGTTCACATGAGCAAAAAGCGGCCGATGCGGCTGCCCATCTTCCCGCTTCCCGGCGCGATCCTCTTCCCGCGCTCGCAGCTCCCGCTGCACATCTTCGAGCCGCGCTACCGCGACATGGTCCGCGACGTGCTCGACGGGGCGGGACGGATCGGGATGATCCAGCCCAGGGGCGCCGAGGACGAAGGCGCACCGCTTTATCCGGTCGGATGCATCGGCGAGATCGTCGGCGTCGAGGAACTGGATGACGGCCGTTACAACATCATCCTCCACGGCTGGAGCCGCTTCAGGGTGGTCAACGAAGCCGACATGGACACCGCCTACCGCAACGCCGACGTCGATACGGGCGAGTTCGACGACGAGGAGCCGCCGCCGCTGTCCCTGACGCTCCGCGCCGAGGTCGAGCGGGAGGCTCGGCGGCTGGGAGACGCGATGCGGCTTTCGGTCGACTGGCAGGCGGTCAAGCGGCTCGACGACGAAATGCTGGTCAACGCCATCGCCCAGGTCGCGCCGTTCGACGTGGGGGCGAAGCAGGCTCTGCTCGAGGCGGCGACGCTCGACGATCGCGCGGATTTGCTCGTGCAGCTGATGCAGTTCCAGCGCGCCGCCGTCAGCGGCATCGAGGTCCAGCCTACGCTACAATAATCAGATCGGCAGCCCGCGAAGCAGCAGCGGAAGCTCGCCGCTGGTGCCGCGCGCTTCGCTCATCAGCCGGTTCTTGATCGGGCTCAGCCGGTCGATCATTCCCATGCCGAAGCGGCGGACCGCCGAAGCCGTCTTTCCGGGAATGCCGTAGACCCTAGTAAGGGTGTCGGTCGCGAATGCCACCGACAGCGCATCGAGCGAGCGCCAGCGCTGGTAGCGGTCGAGCAATTGCTTGTCGCCGAGGTCGAGGCCCAGCCGCGCCCCTTCCACCAGGACCTGCGCCAAAGCCGCGACGTCGCGGAAGCCGAGGTTGAGGCCCTGCCCGGCGATCGGGTGGATCGCATGCGCCGCGTCTCCCACCAAGGCGAGGCGATCCTCGGTGATGCGCGCGGCATGGTGGAAGCCGAGCGGGAAGGTCGAGCGCGGCGCCGCCATCGCAATCTTCCCGAGGAATCCGCCCATTGCCGCTTGCGCCTCGCCGGCGAACTGCTCGTCGGTGAGCGACATCCAGCCCGCCGCATCGTCCTTGGGGACCGACCAGACGATCGCCGAGCGATGGCCCTGCGCGTCGTCGGTCATCGGCAGAAGCGCGAACGGGCCGGTCGTGAAGAAGATCTCGTAGGCGACATATCCGTGTGGCTGCTCGTGGCGGAGGGTCGAGACCACGGCCATATGGTCGTATTTCCAGCGTGCGATAGGGATTCCGGCGGCCTCGCGGGTCGGCGAGTGCCGCCCGTCGACCGCCGCCAGGATCGGCGCGCTGAGCTTTCGTCCGTCGTCCAGCGACACGACAACTCCGTGCGCACCGCGCTCGACCGATTGCGCCTTCGACTTCCACAGCAGCCCGAGGTTTTCTCCCGCCTCGGCGCGCGTCTGCAGGGCTTGGCGGAGGTGCCGGTTCTCGTGCATCACCCCGAGCGGCTCGTCATCGACCGGCTCGAACGCGAGACCGCCGGGCTGCAGCCCGTCGGCAACCTGGATCGTCCGGATCGGGCATCCGGCTTCCGGCAAATGCTGGGTCACGCCGATCGTTTCGAGCATGCGCATCGAGCTGGATGAGACCGCGCTGGTGCGGCCGTCGAAGGCCTGCGTCGCCCGCCCGGCGGGGTCGGCGGGATCGACGAGAATGGCCGAAAGCCCGCTCGAATCGAGCGCCACGGCGAGCGTCAGGCCGACGAGGCCGCCTCCGAAGATGATCACGTCCGCGCGGTCCATGCGGCGAACGCCCTACCGGTCCGTCGCATCGACGCCAAGGCATCGCTTGACCGGGGACTCGGCGAAGATGCATTCTAGGGAAGGATTTGGGTGGGGGTGTGAACGATGGCGACCGCGGCCGTGCGGACCCATAAACGGGAGCTCGAGCCTCATTGGCGGGACGCACTGCGCGCGTCCGTGAAGCGGTTCGCCCTGCGCACCTGGGGCGCAATGCTCCTCGGCCTCGCGATTGCGGGCGCTCTGGCCCTGGCCACGCACAACACGACCGACCCGTCTTTCAGCACCGCGGCCGGCGGACCGCCGACCAACTGGATCGGCAGCTTCGGCGCCTATTTCAGCGACGTCCTGCTGCTCCTGTTTGGAATGGGCTCGGTGCTTTTCCTGCCGGTCATCGCACTCGCCGGCCTCCGCATGATGCGGCTTGAGCCGGGCGGGCGGGTCGGGCGCGCTTTGATCGTCGCGGGCGGCGGCGCCATCCTGATCGGAATTGCATTGAGCCTGACCAGCGCATCGTCCGTGTCGGGTTTGCCGGGCGGCTGGGGCGGGGCGCTCGGCCTTGGCGCGGCCTATGGCGTCGACTCGGCAATCGAGCTCATCGGCAATGATGCGATCGCCGGTCCGGTGCGGCTGGTCGTGCTCGTCCTTTTCGCCCTCGCGGGACTGCTGCTTGGCTATCTGGCGCTCGGGCTGCAGGCGACCGAGAGGGCGTGGCTGTCCGGAATCCTTCGCCGCGAGCCACGGCCCCGGGTCGCGGCGCCTCGGCGGACGACCGAACTGGCAGAGGAGCGCCCGGCGAGCGCCGCGCCGCCGAGATCGCGGCCCGCAGTCGCAGTCGCCGAACCATCAAAGCCGATCGCCGCCGCTCTGGCTCGCGGAAGCAAGCGTCCTGCCGCCGCGCAGCAGAGCCTGGCGCTCGGCGACAATTACCAATTACCGTCGCTCGAACTGCTCGCGTCCCCGCCGGAGAAGGCCGGTTCGAAAATCGACCGCGCGGGCCTGGAACGGAACGCCCGCCTGCTCGAAAGCGTGCTCGAGGATTTCCACGTTCGCGGCGACATCGTCGAGGTCCGCCCCGGACCGGTCGTCACCATGTACGAGCTGGAACCCGCGAGCGGGATCAAGGCCAGCCGAGTCATCCAGCTCGCCGACGACATTGCCCGCAACATGTCGGCCTTGTCCGCGCGCGTAGCCACCATCCCCGGCCGGAGCGTCATCGGCATCGAGCTTCCCAACCCGAAGCGCGAAGCGGTCAGCCTGTCCGAGCTAATCGGCAGCCAGGCCTATGCCGACCAGAACATGTCGCTGCCGCTGATCCTCGGCAAGAATATCGCCGGCGACCCGGTCATTGCCGACCTCGCGCCGATGCCGCACTTGCTGGTCGCTGGCACGACCGGCTCGGGCAAGTCGGTCGGCCTCAACTGCATGATCCTGTCGCTGCTCTACCGGATGACTCCGGACGAGTGCCGGCTGATCATGATCGACCCGAAGATGCTCGAACTGAGCATGTACGACGACATCCCGCACCTGCTCGCGCCAGTCGTGACCGAGCCGTCGAAGGCGATCCGCGCCCTCAAATGGACGGTCGAGCAGATGGAGGAGCGCTATCGCATGATGGCGAACCTCGGCGTTCGTGCACTGCCGAGCTTCAACCAGAAGGTCCGCGACGCGAAGGCCAAGGGCTCCAAGCTCGGCCGGCGGGTGCAAACGGGCTACGACGCGACCAGCGGCCAGCCGCTCTACGAAGTCGAGGAGCTGGAGTACGACGTCCTGCCGCAGATCGTGGTGGTCGTCGACGAGCTCGCTGACCTGATGATGACCGCCGGCAAAGAGGTCGAGTTCCTCATCCAGCGCCTTGCCCAGAAGGCGCGTGCGGCCGGAATCCACCTCATCATGGCGACCCAGCGTCCCTCCGTCGACGTCATCACCGGCGTCATCAAGGCGAACCTGCCGACCCGCATCAGCTTCCAGGTCACAAGCAAGATCGACAGCCGCACCATCCTCGGTGAGCAGGGCGCCGAGCAGCTGCTGGGCAAGGGCGACATGCTCTACATGCCCGGCGGCAAGCAGATCATCCGTGTCCACGGGCCCTTCGTCAGCGACGAGGAGGTCCGCTCGGTGGCGGAGCATTGGCGCAGGCAGGGCGTTCCCGACTACATCCAGGCGGTCACCGAGGAGCCCGAGGACGGCGGCTACATGTTCGACGGCCAGCCGAGCGGCGAGGACGACGCCGAGACCCAGCTGTTCCGCAAGGCGGTGCAGATCGTCGCCGAAAGCCAGAAGGCCTCGACCTCCTACCTCCAGCGCCAGCTTCGCGTCGGCTACAACAGCGCCGCGCGCCTGATCGAGCGGATGGAGAAGGAGGGCCTCGTCGGCCAGCCCGATCATGTCGGCCGCCGTGAGGTGCTGATCGATCCGGACGGGCACCCGATCTGAGCCTCCCGCAAGCGGTACGGAACCGGAAGGTTCAGACCGCATTCAATGGCGGAACGCCACATCGGCGGAAAATTCCCAGGAGTTTCGTTGAAAATGAGCTTTCCGACCCATCTTGCGCGCGCCCTTGCGCCCGTCGCCCTTCTCGCCGCTGCGGCCCCCGCGCAGGCGCAGAACGGTGACATTGCAAAGGTCGAGCAGCATCTCGCGGCGGTCCAGTCGATGACCGCCAACTTCGTCCAGACGGATTCGAGGAATCGCGTCGCCCGAGGCACGCTTCAGTTGAAGCGCCCGGGCCGGATCCGCTTCCAGTACCAGGGCGACGACCTGATCCTCGTCGGTAACGGCAGCAAGCTGACGTTCGTCGATTATTCGGTCGGCCAGAAGAACAGCTGGGACCTCAACAAGACGCCGCTTGGCATCCTGCTCGGCGCGCGTCCCGACATCAGCCGGATCACCCGCATCATGCCGCAGCCCGACAAGCGAATCCTGCTCGTCCGCGCCCGCGATCCGCGCCGGCCGGAGTTCGGCACGTTGATCCTCGCCTTCGTCCGCAGCCCCTCGTCACCGGGCGGGCTGCTGCTCGAAGGCTGGACCGCGGTCGACGCGCAGAACAAGCGCACGACCATCAAGCTCGACAATCAGCGCTACAATGTCGCCGTGCCCGAAAGCGCCTTCACCTACGCGGAACCGAAAAAACGCAGGTGATCAAAAAAGCGTAGCAAAACGCAACTGTTCATCCGCGCGTCAGGTTCGAATGGTAAACGACGCATTGGTTCAGCAATTTGCTTGGGGTTTCCCCCTGTTACCCAAGGCGCCGCTGAACCACCTTGCGTGACGAACGCTTGGTCGGCCCTCGCTCCATGCCCCCGGAGCGGGGGCC